>JBIKSV010000006.1:0-36901 GCA_044348425.1 Candidatus Planktophila sp.
GCACCCTGCTCACCCTCACCCCAGTGACACGATGCAGGCCCGTCATTGCTCCATCTCGTGGACCAGGGCCTAAGCCGCAGGTGATGTAAAGAGCGGATCCGGCTCCAACCAGTGCAATCCCAACGAGTGCGAAGATGATTCCGAGGAAATAGTTTTCTTGTGCTGGAAATAGGTGAATCCCGATCTCAATGAAAAGTGCTATCAAAACAATGTTGGAGAGAGTTCCAAAACCAGGACGTTCCCGAAGCGGAATCCAAATCAGCAAAACAAATATCGATGTGAAGAATGTTGCCTCGCCTATCGATAAACCAGACCGGTTTGATAGTCCTTGCGCAAAGACGGTCCATGGGGCATTTCCAATATGGCTCTGGATAAGAAGGGCATCACCTAAACCAAAGATGGATAATCCAAAGAAAAGAATTGCAATTCTTTTGGGGGAGAGTTGCCATTTATGCTCGGCTCGCCAGCTCGTTATCGGGATGGTCTTATGCGGAGCAAAGAACGACGTCACTGAATTGAGATTCACTTCACAACCTTAGCAAACTTCACTCTATAGTTAACTCATGCCAGCAATAAATAGCCTCTCATTCATAGGATCCGGAACTATCCTGAATGTTCTGGCAATTTTAGTTGGCGCAATAGCTGGAGTCCTTCTAGGCGCTCGATTGAAGAGCACTTCACAGAGGCTTATCACTGATGTCTTGGGGCTCGTCACCGCTCTCGGCGCTGTCTCTGCACTCTCCCCGCTGTGGAGCGAATCCTTCAGAAACAAATTTGCGGACGGTCTTCCGCTTTTAGTGATTCTTCTGACGATGATTTTGGGGGGATTAATTGGTAGTGCACTCAATCTCGAGAGCCGCCTTGATGTCTTTGGAGAATATCTTCGCGAAAAGTTTCGCGCATCTAAAGAGAGTCCTTTTATTGAGGGTTTTGTAAGTTCGTCGTTGCTCTTTGTGATTGGGCCTTTAGCGATCCTCGGCAGTGTCAGTGATGGTGCTTCTCGGGGAATCGATCAACTTATTCTTAAATCCTCACTCGACTTGTTCGCGGCGATGGCTTTTGCCTCAACACTCGGATGGGGAGTCGCCGCATCAATAATCCCTGTTGCGATTTATCAGGGCGCCTGGACTGTCATCGGTTGGTATGCCGGAAATGTACTTGATCCATACCAGATAGATGCGATGTCGATAGTTGGAGGATTATTGCTAATAGGAATCGCATTACGACTTCTTGATATCAAGAAGATTGCAGTAGCAAATCTCTTACCAGCACTTTTCTTGGCGCCACTGGTTGCACTCGCTGCGAGTGCGATTTAAAAGAGAGAACTTTGATCTAAGGTTTTATTCGCCAAAGGGCAGAGGATCAGTTGAAATATGACCAGCACGTGAAGCACGTGCGGTGACATTGCGCATATGATGTCTACGACAGAGCACCTCGTAGGCAACTTCTTCGCTCTTGCCAACATCACCGACAACTACTTGTTCTCCTTCGGTAACCATAACTCCATTGATTGTTCGAGCATTATGGGTAGCTCTTGAACCGCACCAGCAGAGCGCTTCGACTTGCAGAGTATTAACTCGATCAGCTAACTCGACTAGACGGGCAGAACCAGGGAATAGCTTGGTTCGAAAATCTGCCAAAATTCCAAAGGCATAGACATCGATACCCAATCCATCAACAATTTTTGCTAGCGAATCAATCTGTTCTGGTTGGTAAAACTGCGCCTCATCACAGATGATGTAATCAATGCGCTGACCCATGGAGAGCTTCTCAAGAACAAACTTGTGAATATCAAATTCAGGCAGAACTTCAATGGCGGGACTTTGCAATCCTAAGCGAGAGGAGATGACCCCACTTCCGGCTCTATCGTGGCTTGTAAAAATCAAGCCACCTCTGCCGCGACTTTGATGGTTATGGGCTGTTTGCAGCGCAAGGGTGGATTTTCCGCTATCCATCGTTCCGCAGTAGTAAATGAGTTCAGCCATGGCGCTATCTTGCCATCTCGAGGGTTAAGAAGATCACTGAACAACTCCGATTCGTTTCAGTTCCTTGGCAAGAAATGGGGCCAGGTATTCGCTCATTGCAACGCTCAGATGTGATTTATCGCGATATACAACGATTTCATCAATAACTGCCGGGCATGATGAATCGCATAACCAAGGAGTCGGATTAATGGCGATCAATCCGGGAGCTACCTCAGGCGATACCGGACGTGATGTATCGCATTCAATGCCTTTTGCTTCAGCAACGCAGCTAGGAATATCAACTTTCGGAAGAGGAGTGTCGGTGAGATAGATTGGGAACTTAGTTTGATTCTTTATTCGAGAGTATGCAATTGCTTCACCCTGAAGCCACCAATCTCGAGAACTAATATTTGAATTTGGTGCGGTAAAGGGTTGCATCCCTGTCATAATCACTGCATCTGGATTCTCTCTCTTTATCCGAGAGATAGATTCATCCCTAAACTTCTGACAATCATCAACTCGATACTGTGATGAGAGTTCTTTTATAACTTCGGCCGATGGACACGCAGATTTGGTGAGCGAAACTATTCTCACACCATACTGACGACCAATTATGTCTAGAGCTGGCAACCATTGTGCCGCGTGCGAATCTCCATAAAGAACGATGGTTTTCTCACTATTAGTACTTCCGTACTCGCATTTGGGTGCGATGGTTACCCCAACATGTATATGGCAACCGTCAAGATTATTTTTAGGTTTAGATCGGACCTCATCGATGTCAAAGGTGAAACCCGACGATGAAGTAATAGAACTGGTATATGACGCTGAAATTGCAATTCCCAGAGTTACAGAAAGCAGTGTTGCTGCTAGCGATGCGAGAAAGATTTTCTTCGTAGCAAGTGAAGAATAACGAAGAGGCTCTTCGATAAATCTATTGGTTAATTCGGAGAGTAAGAGAATAAGACATATTGCTGCAATCAACTCATGGAGCCTTAGGGCCCGAGAGAGTGAAATCTCTGGGATTACAAGGACTGGCCAGTGCCAGAGGTAGAGCGGATAGGAGATTTTTCCGAGCCATTGGGTCAGTGGAAACCTGGACAGGACATCTAGAAAAGGTGGCCAATTTTCCCGACTGAGTATGAGCAGAGCCGTAGCAATCACGGGTAGAAGAGCAGCAGTACCAGGAAATGAAGTTGTCTCGTTGAAGAGAAAGGTAGAGAAAGAGATGAGAACGATTGAAAGCAGACCTAACTGTGGTCGGTTAAAGAATCCTTCGCGCAATCTCTTGGAAGCAAAGAGAATTAATGCACCCGATGCCATCTCCCATGCACGAGTTGGAAGGATGTAGAACGACCACACAGGTGATCGTTCGGTGAGGTAGAGCGAAAAGAGAAAAGATGTCAGTGCAACTGTAAGGACGCCGTAGAAGACTCCGGTGCGACCCTTGATGCGGAAAAAAATGAGAATCAGTATTGGCCAGAAAAGATAAAACTGCTCTTCCACAGCAAGGGACCAAAAATGAATAAATGGTGATGGCGTAGATCCCAGGTTTTGGTAATCAGCGTCCCATAAGGCGAAGAGAAAATTTGATATATATGTTGATGCAGCAATTAGGTCTCGTCCAAAGTCGGCCCGATAAGAATTAGGCAAGAAGATCCAGCCAACGATTCCGGTTGTAATCACGACGACGAATGATGCTGGTAGCAAACGCTTGAATCTGCGAGCATAAAAAGCCATAAACTCGAGGCGTCGGGTTTGCTCTAATTCTCGAAGAAGGAGATTGGTAATCAAATAACCAGAGATCACATAAAAGATATCAACGCCGATATATCCACCCGGTAGGTAATCGGCGTGATAAATCAGAACAAGTAGGGCCGCAAGGGCTCTTAAACTCTGAATGTGAGGTTCGCGGATTGTTTTCATATTTATCTGCTGAGAATATGAATCTCGATTGCTGGATATCGTTCCTTTATGACGCTATATCCATCAAGCTCAGTTATCTCACTAATGAAAGCCACATCGCTGATGACTCCGCCAAGCTCATCAATCAATTCTATGGAGGCGGTAATTGTTCCGCCGGTTGCTAAAATGTCATCTATCAAAAGTATTCTCGAGCCTTGCGCAAAAGCATCCCTATGAAGTTCTAGAACCGAGTTTCCATACTCAAGTCCGTAGCTCCTTGAGATTGATTGAGCGGGCAGTTTGCCACTCTTGCGAATCGGAATAAAGCCAACACCAAGGTTATTTGCTACAGCGGAGGCAAAGATAAAGCCACGAGCTTCGACTCCTACAACAAAATCAACTTCAGAGCTGCGAGTAGCAATCTCGGAGACGATTGCTTGGAAAGCTTGCCCATCAGATAACAGGGGAGTGATATCTTGAAAAAGAATCCCTGCCTTCGGAAAATCGGGAATAAGCCTTATGAGCGATAAGGCATCTCGGTAGCTCTTCATTGGATGAACTTTAGTGTCCGAAAGGGGACTTGAACCCCTAATCCCTTGCGAGAACTAGCACCTCAAGCTAGCGCGTCTGCCAATTCCGCCACCCGGACGAGTGCACTAGCGAAGAGCTCCGCTAGCTGAATTACGGGGCAAAGATAGCAATGCTTCACCCCCGAAGCAAAACGTAGGAATACGGGTCACTTTCTCCGCTTCTGAGAGAGAATGTTCCTATGACATCACTTGAAGATGAGGTTGTTTCAATCTGCCAGGATCTTATTCGCATTCCCTCGGTCAATTACGGGGATGGAAAAGGTGATGAGAAGGCTGTTGCGCAATACGTGGTCGCCTCTCTTGCAGAGGTAGGAATCCCAGCCAAGATTTATGAATCAGCTCCAGGTCGCTGTAATGTCATTGCAAAGTTTGAAGGCGTTGATTCAGCGCGACCTGGTTTAGTTGTGCACGGACATCTCGATGTTGTGCCGGCAAATGCTGATGATTGGCAAGTAGATCCATTTGCGGCAGAGATTCGTGATGGTGCTATTTGGGGACGTGGTGCTGTTGACATGAAAAATGTTGATGCCATGATTCTTGCAATAGTCCGAAACTGGAAACGAAGCGGATTTAAACCTCCACGAGATATCTTGCTTGCATTCTTTGCCGACGAAGAGGCCGGTAGTAACTTTGGTTCGCGATATATGACACGTGAACATCCAGAAGTTTTCAACGGTTACAGCGAGGCGATTTCAGAGGTCGGTGGATTTTCTGTGACGCTTCACAATGGAAAGCGTCTCTATTTTATTGAAGCAGCCCAGAAGGGCATTCATTGGATCAAACTCACCGCCAACGGCCGCGCTGGACATGGTTCGATGGTCAATCATGACAACGCGATTACACAGTTATCGGATGCTGTAGCCAAACTAGGTCAATATTCTTGGCCACAGCGATACACGCGGACAGTAAAAGTTCTTTTCCGAAAGATTGCAGAGGCAACCGGTCGCCCATATAACGAGGAAGATTTGCGACCATTACTAGACGAAATTGGTCCGACCGCACGCATGATCGGGGCAACGCTTTCAAATACCGCCAATCCAACGATGCTCGATGCTGGCTACAAAGCTAATGTCATACCAGGAAGTGCCTCGGCCGTAATCGATGGGCGATTTCTCCCCGGATATGAAGATGAGCTGAATTCGACAATTCGATCGATAGTGGGTCCTGAGATTGAGATTGAAACTCTGACACGAGATATCGCCCTAGAAGTTAACTTCACTGGTCCACTAGTCGATGCGATGTGTGCTGCGATTATTGAACAGGATCGCGAGGGCATTCCTGTTCCGTATTTAATGAGCGGTGGAACCGACAACAAGGCGCTCTCAGAGCTGGGTATCACCGGATATGGCTTTAGTCCATTGCGACTACCAGCAGATTTAGATTTTATGGCGCTCTTTCATGGAGTTGACGAACGAGTACCTATCGAGAGTTTGCATTTTGGAGTGCGCGCTCTTGACTCATTCTTGCGACGGTGTTGAAACCTCATCTAGTACATTTCTAATTGTTGCGGGAAGCACAATCTCTTCGCTCTTGAGAACGCCACGTAGTTGCGCCCCTGTTCTTGCACCGACAATCGCTGAGGTCACGAATGGACTGTCTCGAACCCATGCCAGAGATACTTCTAAAGGTGCAAAACCAAGTCCTTCTGCTGCAACGGTGACAGCTTCAACGATTCGGGTTGATCGAGCATTTAAATATGGCTCAACATGCTTTACGAAATGAGGCGCAGCTGCCCGCGAATCACTTGGAATTCCTTTTCGATACTTACCAGTGAGAACGCCGCGTCCCAATGGGGCCCAGGCTAAGAATCCGAAACCAATTTCGTCGGCGGCAGGAATTACTTCGAGCTCGGCATCTCGGTTGAGAAGGGAATACTCGTGCGCTGCTGTGACGATTGGCGCTTTCATTGAATGCCCTTGCTGCAATGTTGCCGCTCTAGCAGCTTGCCATCCTGAAAAGTTTGAAATACCAACATATCGAGCGCGTCCTGTGCCAAATGCATAGTCGAGAGCTGAGAGTGTGTCATCGAGTGGATTTTCGTAATCCCACTGTGAAACTTGCCAGATGTCGATGTAATCAGTGCCTAATCGAGCAAGTGTTTTATCTAAATCATTTATCAAACTCTGCCTGGAATTGCTCACCATAAGATTGCCATCGACAATCTGGGTTCCCGCTTTACTGGCGATCATCATCGAATCGCGAGAGAAGAGAGTTCCAATCATTCCACCGATGACTCGCTCGCTATCTCCATCCCCGTAGACGGGTGAGGTATCTAAAAAGTTACCGCCGGCTTCGATGTAGGCGCGAGCCTGGTCAACTGCTTCATGGGTATCGGTGTCGCGCCCCCATGTCATTGTGCCTAAGCCGATACTTGAGAGCATCAGACCACTCGACCCAGCTCTGCGCATCTCCATGAGCGCGACCTTAGCAAGGGTTGGGCAGACTTACGACGCATTTCCTGTGTAACCTTCCCTTGCGTGTTGTCAATCAATATCCGTTTTCGAACCGACCCACGACGAAGGAGGATGCAGATGTCAGTCATCGTCCTTTTGCGTCACGCACATTCTGCAGCGAATGATCTTGGACTTTTGACAGGTCGATTGCCAGGAGTATCCCTTTCCAAGAAAGGTTTCGCGCAAGCCGAGGGGCTTGTTGAAAGAATCGGACGAAACACGATTGATAGATTGCACATTAGTCCTGTGCAACGCTGTCAGTTAACTATTGACCCTTGGCTTCGTTCTAAATACTCATCTTCTTTGGAGAGTTTTGAGATCGATGAGAGCGTAACTGAGATTGATTTCGGGTCTTGGAGTGGTAGAAAACTTAGCGCCCTTCGCAGGGATCCGCTCTGGAAGGTCGTTCAGAATCAACCATCGCAGATGAGATTTCCAGAAGGAGAGTCATTTCGTGGCGCGCAACGGCGTGCATGCGCGGGAATCGAAAAGATTGCCGTCCATCGGGGCTCGAAAACTCATCTTGTTCTCTCTCACTCGGACACAATCAAACTTGTTTTATCAAAGTACCTTGACATGAAATTGGATTCCTTTCAGAAGCTACAAATTGATCCAGCTTCTTTCTCAGTACTCTCCCTTTCAAAGGGTCATCTCTCCGTAAGAACGATTAACAACATGGGTGGCCTTAAGGACTTACTCTAATGCTGCGAACTTTCGAAAACGTTTCTCGATTCACAGTCGGAACTCTGGGTGAGCCGGGCTCTCGTTCATTCTGGATACAAGTACGAACAGGCAACGTACTCATTTCGGTGGCAGCAGAGAAGAGCCAAGTTTCCGTACTAGGTGAGCGCTTTATGGAAATGCTGAAAGAGATTCGAATTGCTCACCCAAATATCGAGCGTCCTGAGATCATAGAAGATCGAGAGCCCTTGGAGACTCCTGTTATTGGAGAGTTCCGAATTGGCGCAATAGCTATTTTTTTCGATGAGTTTACTGAGAAAGTGCAGGTAGATCTTCGAGAAGTAAATATTGATGTCGATGAAGAAGATTTATTCGAAATTGATTCGCCATCACTCGACGGTGTTCAAGTAGTGAGAGTTTTCCTCACACTCCAGCAAGTAAAAACTTTCGCAAAAAGAGCAGAGGCGCTGGTTAGGGCGGGTAGACCCCCTTGTCCTTTCTGCGCTCTACCTATTGACCCCCTTGGCCATATTTGCGCCCGCGCAAATGGATATCGACGATGAATACAACTGCACAAATTTTGAAAGAGGGATCCGTAAAGGTTGAGGGCAGGTTGGTGGATGCCTCAAATGCCACTCTCTTTACAGAGTTAGAACTTAACGGCGAAAGTATCCGGGCAATTTATAAACCCATTTCTGGGGAGAGACCTCTGTGGGACTTCCAATCCGGAAATCTCGCATTTAGGGAGAGAGCTGCATTTCTAATCAGTGAAGCTATGGGTCTACACCTTGTACCTTTAACAATTCTTCGGGATGGACCATTTGGGGAAGGTGCTTTTCAGCTCTGGATTGATATCGATGAAAGTATCGATCTCGCGCTTTATTTTCGAGAAACTAATGACAACCTCAGGTCGGTAGCGCTTTTTGATGCGGTGATTAACAATACAGATCGCAAGATTGGTCACCTTCTTCCTGCGCAAAGTGGCGAGCTCTATGTCTGCGACCATGGCGTTACCTTTCATGAAGAGGATAAGTTACGGACTGTTCTTTGGCAGTGGTCAGGGGAGGAGCTGCGAAGTTCTGAGATAGAGACTCTCAACCGGTTATTAGATTCTTTGATGAAGGAAGAGATCTCCGAACTTTTAACTTTAATAAGTGACGTTGAGAGAGAAGCTCTTATCATGAGGATAGAAAGACTGATTAATCAGACTCGTTTTCCAGAGCCTAATCCAGAATGGCCAGCGGTGCCGTGGCCTCCGTTTTAGATATTCTTTCCAGAGCTTAGGTATTACTCTTACACAATGAATTCTTGGGCCGATGTGGATTTGCCGACGATTTCACATGCCTTCGACATCCCCACCCTCAAGATATTTGATACTGCTTCTCAGACCATCAAACCTATTGAAAAGCAGGATGTTTATAGAATCTACGTTTGTGGAATCACGCCTTACGATGCTACTCATCTAGGTCATGCCGCTACATATCTCACCTTTGACCTTATCAATCGTTACTTGCGGCTAACAGGGGCAAAAGTGCATTTCGTGCAGAACATTACAGATGTTGACGATCCTCTTTTGGAGCGGGCCATAAGAGATGGTGTCGATTGGAGAGAGCTCGCTACATCACAGATCAACCTCTTCCGTGGGGATATGGTCAATCTTCAAATCATTCCTCCAGATCAGTACATCGGTGTTGTCGAAGCGATGGATTTGATTATTCAATCAATCCAATCCTTGGTAGATACCGGACACACTTACTACATAGATTCGGATTTATATTTCGAGGTTCATTCTGACTCGCAGTTCGGAGAAAGATCTCATCTAACAGGTCCCGAGATGGCAGAGATATTTTCACAGCGTGGCGGAGATCCAGAGAGAGCAGGCAAACGGAATCCGCTCGATGCTTTGCTGTGGAGAGGTCATCGCCCGGGAGAGCCCTCCTGGGAATCTCAATTTGGTTCTGGTCGACCTGGTTGGCACATCGAGTGCTCAGCGATAGCACTTGCTTACCTAACCGGTTCAATGGGTGCAACATCCATTGACATTCAAGGCGGGGGAAGCGACTTAATCTTTCCTCATCATGAGATGTCAGCCTCTCAATGCAAATTGATAACCAACCGAGAGTTTGCTTCTCACTATGTCCATGCTGGAATGATTGGTCTTGATGGCGAGAAAATGAGCAAGTCTTTGGGAAATTTGGTCTTTGTTTCTAAGTTAATTAATCAGGGCATCTCGCCCTCAGCTATTCGATGGGCTTTGATGTCCTCTCATTTCGCTTTGGACCGAATGTGGAGTCAAGCTGTTCTAGACGATGCTATCGACTGGATTTCGCGGCTTCACAAAGCCTTATCTCGTGTGGATGTCGCGCCGTCTACACCTGTAATCACGCAAGTAATTGCAAGTCTTTCTGAGAATCTCGATACCCCAAAAGCTCTGCACCATATCAAAGATTGGATTAAAGAAACTGAAGAAGGAGCGATTGGGGGAGAAGCAGGCGAACTATCCCGCGCTCTGGACACTGTTCTTGGTCTAGCCCTCTGAATCCCGTTCTTTCGAGCTCTCTCTTCTGAGGAAACGTTCAACTTCTCGTGCAATCGCATCGCCGGTTTGATCTTCATCATTTGCATCGTGACTATTTTCTAATCCTTCAACGTATTCTTTTAGATCAGAGTCTTCATTTACCGCCTTTGTCAGGGCCATCTCCCACTCTTCTGATTCCTTAAGGAGAACACCAAGTGGAAGTGAGATTTCGAGAAAATCCTCCAAGCCGTTAAGTAGAGCCAAAGTGGCTTTCGGTGAAAAGGATGCATGGGCATAATGCGGGAGAGCTGCCCAAAGTGCTATTGAATCTATCTCTCTTTTGATGCAAGCATCTTGAATAATCGCCATAATCCCAGTCGGCCCTTCATACCTACTAACTTCAATACCCATAGCTTTGGCAATTGTGGGATGTGATCCGGTGGCACTAACCGGTATAGGTCTTGAATGCGCGACATCTGCCAACATCGAACCAATAGATATGGCAAGTGTTACTTCGCAATCTTCGGCGAAATCGAGAATCTCATCAGCAAAGGCTTGCCACTTCATGGATGGTTCAATCCCTCGAACTACAATGAAATCCCGCGCACCTCTGGGATTTCGTAAGGCAAATATTTCGGCTCCAGGCCATTTGATTGAGCGGACAGAATTGGAGTCGAGAGAGATTGCGGGTCTATTTACTTGAAAGTCGTAATACTCATCAGAATCAATTTGAGCGATAAGAATGGCAGGCGCCTCGATAGTTGCAAGATTTGTTAATAGATGGTTCAGGAGTCCAGTAGATGCTTCGCCGGCATCACTCCATCCAGAGAAGGCATAGATCAGGATGGGATCTCGTAGCTCAGGAATCGCATAAATCTCCATGTGCGCCACCTTACGGTAACCTTGGCGCCATGACGACCCACCACGTTATTTCTCAAGGAGTAACGCGCAAAGAGGCCGGACTTCTCCGTAAAGCTCTCTCATTAGGTCCCGTCATCGCTGATGGTGCAATGGGAACGATGCTTCAAGCGGCCGACCCAACTCTTGAAGATTTTCAAAATCATGAGGGTTGCAACGAAATTCTCAATGTGACACGTCCCGATATCGTTGAATCTGTCCATCGCTCCTATCTTGAAGTTGGGGTAGATGCCATTGAGACAAATACTTTTGGAGCAAACTGGGCAAATCTCGCTGAGTATGGGATTGAAGATCGGATTTATGAGCTCGCAAAAGCCGGGGGAGATATCGCTCGTAAAGTCGCAGATGAATTCTCGACCTCGGATCATCCTCGATTTGTTCTTGGTTCGCTGGGTCCAGGGACTAAGTTGCCAACGTTAGGACATACGACCTATGAGAAACTCAAAGATGCATATCGAATCGCATCTCAAGGCCTAGTTGATTCAGGCGCTGATGCCCTCCTTATTGAGACAACACAGGATTTATTGCAAGCTAAAGCAGCAATTAATGGTGCTCGCGAAGTTATTGATTCTGTCGATCATGATGTCATGCTCATCGCGCAAGTTACAGTTGAAACCACTGGAACGATGTTGTTGGGTTCGGAGATTGGTGCTGCGCTCAATGCTTTAGAGCCGCTCAATATCGACCTCATTGGATTGAACTGCGCAACCGGACCTGCAGAAATGTCAGAGCATTTGCGCTACCTCTCCAAGAATTCAAATGTAGCTCTTTCGGTGATGCCTAACGCGGGACTTCCAGTGCTTGGTCCAAATGGAGCCACATATCCGCTTGGACCCGACGAATTAGCTCTGGCGCTATCTACATTCGTCGATGATTACGGAATTTCTCTCATTGGTGGATGTTGTGGAACAACTCCTGCTCATCTTGAAGCGGTTGTGAAGAACTTGCGAGGACGCTCTCTCCCAGAACGTGACGTGCAATCAGAGCCTTCAGTTTCTTCTCTCTATCAATCAGTTCCACTTACTCAGGACTCCACCTTCCTTGCAATCGGTGAGCGAACAAATGCCAATGGTTCAAGAGCATTCCGTGACGCACTCATTGCAGAGGATTGGCAGAGCTGTGTCGAGATTGCCCGCGATCAGATTCGCGACGGCGCACATATCCTCGATCTTTCGGTTGACTACGTTGGCCGCGATGGTGCGCGTGACATGTTCGAAATTGCTTCGAGATTTGCTACTTCCTCAACGCTGCCGATCATGCTTGATTCAACCGAGCCAGCTGTCATCAAAGCCGGCTTAGAGGCGCTCGGCGGCCGTAGCATTATCAACTCTGTTAACTATGAAGATGGCGATGGTCCTGCTTCGAGATTTGCGCGAATCATGCCACTTGTAAAAGAGCATGGCGCCGCCGTTGTTGCTCTCACAATTGATGAAGAGGGTCAGGCGCGTACCGCCGAGTGGAAGTTGCGGGTAGCAAGGAGATTAATTCAAGACCTGCGCGACAACTGGGGTATATCAGTTGGAGACATCATGATTGATGCCCTCACTTTTCCGATCGCTACAGGTCAAGAAGAGACCCGTAGGGATGGATTAGAAACAATAGAAGCGATTCGTACACTCAAGATTGAGTATCCTGAAGTTCAAACAACTCTTGGCGTCAGCAATGTTTCTTTTGGATTAAACCCCGCCGCGCGTGTAGTACTCAATAGCGTTTTCCTACATGAGTGCTATCAAGTTGGCCTGACCTCTGCGATTGTTCACCCTTCCAAAATCATGCCGATGGCGCGGATTGATGAGAGACAGCGTGATGTGGCACTCGACCTTATTTACGATCGTCGCACATTCGATGGCGAGAACTGTACTTACGATCCTCTCTCTGAATTCCTGCAACTCTTTGAAGGAGTTGAACTTTCGGCCTCACGCCAGACCCGAGCTGCAGAACTAGCCGCTCTTCCACTGCAAGAGCGTTTGCAGCGTCGAATTATTGATGGCGAGAAGGTCGGGTTAAGTGATGACCTTGATGAGGCGTTATCTCAGTCTATGAAACCTCTAGCAATCATCAATGACCATCTTTTGGAAGGAATGAAAGTTGTCGGAGAGCTCTTCGGTAAGGGAGAGATGCAACTACCTTTCGTGCTTCAAAGCGCTGAAGTCATGAAGACTGCCGTTGCTTACCTAGAACCACATATGGAGAAGAGCGACGAAGGCGGTCGTGGAACGATGCTTCTTGCAACAGTCAAGGGCGATGTTCACGATATTGGAAAAAACTTGGTGGACATCATCCTGTCCAATAACGGCTATCGCGTTGTGAATATTGGTATCAAGCAAACTGCCAACCAGATTATCGATGCAGCGATAGAAAATGATGTCGATGCGATTGGAATGAGCGGACTCTTAGTGAAGTCCACAGTGATAATGAAAGAGAATTTAGAGGAGATCACATCTCGTGGATTGGACCAGAATTGGCCAATTGTTCTTGGTGGGGCAGCCTTAACACGCGCTTATGTCGAACAAGACCTAGCTGCTGTCTTTCCTGGTGAAGTTCGCTACGCACGTGATGCTTTTGAAGGTCTGAGTTTGATGGATTCGATTATGGCGGTAAAGCGTGGAGAACCTGGCGCTGCTCTACCCGCATTGCGCGAACGGCGCGTCAAGGCTGTCACAAAGAAGGATGAAGTTCTTGTCACAGATACCACCCGCAGTGATGTAGCAACTGATGTAGATATTCCGGCTGCACCATTTTTCGGTTCACGAATAGTTAAAGGAATCCCGCTTGCTGATTACGTGGGGATGCTGGATGAGCGCGCGCTCTTCGTAGGGCAATGGGGTCTTAAAGGCGCCCGTGGTGAGTACGAGAAGATGGTTGAAGAAGAAGGTCGTCCGCGTCTTCGTGCACTTCTCAATGAAGTTCAGTCAAAAGGCTGGTTAGAGGCCGCTGTTGTTTACGGTTACTTCCCTTGTGTCAGTGATGGAAATGATTTGATCATCTTGCACCATGAAGGCGAACTTAAGGGGCAAGAGCGCACTCGATTTACATTCCCGCGCCAGCGTAGAGATAGACGACTATGCCTCGCCGACTTCTTCGCCTCTAAAGATTCTGGAAGAACTGATGTTGTTGCATTCCATGTGGTCACGATGGGAAACACGATTAGTAAGGCTGCAAATGAATTATTTGCAGCGGATGCTTATCGAGAGTATCTCGAGTTACATGGTCTTTCTGTGCAGCTTACCGAAGCTCTTGCTGAACATTGGCACGCACGAGTCCGCGAAGAGTTCGCAGTTCGTGATCTTGATGCCGCTGATTTACAGGGGATTCTCGATCAGGGTTATCGTGGCTCACGATATTCATTTGGCTATCCTGCCTGTCCCGACATTGAGCAACAGACTCAGCTCTGTGAATTGCTTGAACCGGGTCGCATTGGAGTAGAGCTATCGGAGGAGTTCCAGCTACATCCTGAACAATCCACCTCAGCGATCATTGTTCATCACCCTGAAGCTAAATACTTCAACGCTAATTGAAGGTTGGAAAATTAGTTAAAGGCTGGGCAAATCTCTTTAAATGAACACCAGTCACAGAGTCGAGATTTCTTAGTTGGAAAATGATCGGTCTCGATCGCCGTAAGAATCTCATCTGCGATATTTCCAAGAATGCGCTCGGTTGCGACCAGTTGAGCCTCAGTGGGTTCGCTTTTTACGACTCGACTATCTCCAAGATAGATCAATTGTAAAAGCTTTGGAATCACGCCTTCATTGCGCCAGTACAGGAGAGCATAAACCCGTAATTGAAAGAGAGCTTTCTCTTCCCAGCCAGGCTTGGGCGATTTTCCTGTCTTATAATCGACAATTCGAACTTCACCTGTGGGTGCAACATCGAGTCGGTCGACATACCCATGTAGATACACCTCATCGCTTAAGTCTCTCTCCAAATGCAACTCTCTAAATGTAGGGTCAAAGTTTGTTGGATTTTCAAGAGTGAAGTATGTAGTGATGAGAGACTCGGCTCGATCCATCCACTCTTTCTCGCTCGTGATTTCGGCTGCAATCTCCGGTTTGGCAGCGAGATGTTCCTGCCATTTACGAGGTAAGAGTTCGAGAGCTGAATTTATATCTCGACCTGCACGGGGGAGTTCATATAAATCTTCTAGCACAGCGTGAACTAGTTTTCCGCGCTCGGCGTCGAGACTAATCTTCTCGGGCATATTGAGAATCGCCCTGTACTTATAGAGCTGTGGGCAGTTTGTAAAGTCATTTACTCGACTAGGTGAAAGACGAAGTGACGAACTCTGCTCCATAGCTCGACCTTAGCGTGAGGCTCGCCCATCTTCACCGCATCTCGCCTAAGATACTGCCGTGTCTAAGAGATCAGATGGCTACTTCAAAGCGGGAGACCGGATTCAATTAACCGATCCCAAGGGAAAGCTCTACAGCTTCACGATTACTCCTGGCAAGGAGTGGCACACTCACAAAGGTTGGATAACTCATGACGACCTTATTGGAATTCCTGAGGGCTCTGTCGTAAGCACCACAGCAGGTTTGAAGTTCACCGCTTTCGTACCACTACTTGCAGATTACGTACTCTCGATGCCACGAGGTGCAACTATTGTTTATCCAAAAGATGCGGCGATGATTGTCGGTAGCGCAGATATTTATCCTGGTTCAAGAGTGCTAGAGGCAGGTGTTGGTAGTGGAGCTCTCTCCATCTCGCTCCTTCGAGCTGTTGGCAGTGACGGATATTTGCATAGCATCGAGCGTCGTGAAGATTTTGCAGCCAATGCGCGAGAGAACGTGACCAATTACTTCGGTGCTTCTCCCGAGAATTGGCGTCTAGATGTTGATTCTTTTCAAGACTTTCCACACAGTGAAAAGTTTGATCGAGTTGTTTTAGACATGCTTGCACCCTGGGAGTGTGTTGCTACCTCTGCTGAAGTGCTAAGGCCTGGGGGAGTATTCCTGGCATATGTCGCAACCACGACTCAGCTATCTGCCACTGCAGAGGCACTTAAGGAAGATGGTCGCTTTACTGAACCCGAGAGTTCTGAAACTCTTGTTCGAGGTTGGCATCATGAAGGGCTTGCAGTACGTCCCCAACAGCGAATGATTGGCCACACTGGTTTCATTATTCAGAGTAGAAGAATGGCTCCAGGGGTCGAAGTATTGGCCCGTCGTCGTAGACCTGCGAAAGGTGCGTACGGTGTCGCGGAAGAGTGAACGGCTCGTTAATCTCACCATTGCATTACTAGCAACACGTCGTTATCTGACTAAGTCTGAAATCTTCCGCACGGTTGCTGGCTATGAAGGAGAGGCTGAGGCTCGCGATCGCATGTTCGAGCGCGATAAAGAAGATCTACGATCACTTGGTATCGAACTCGAACTCGGCTCGCATGATCCATTGTTCAACGATGAAGCTGGCTATCGCATTAAGCCAGAGAATTACGCGATTCAACTTTCAGATCTCACCCCACTAGAAATGCTTCTGCTTTCAAAGGCGGCAGATGTATGGCGCGATGCATCCTTAAGTAGCGCGTCAAGTACAGGTCTGCGAAAACTGAAGGCGCTTGGCCTTGATTCAGATACTGATGAAATCCCAGACCTCACAGCAAGATTTAGTGAGATACCAGAGCAACTCCTTGATGTAATTGAAGCTCTATCTTCTCGACGTGAGATTACATTTGATTATGTAGGATCTGAATTAGTTGGAAAGCCGAGAAAAGTCTGGCCTTATCACCTCTCCTACTCACATAATCATTGGTACTTGTTAGCCTTTGATGTTGATCAACAAGATATCCGTCGATTTAGATTAGATAGGTTCTCTTCAGAGGTAAATTTTAATTCAGCGGCACATTTCTTTCCGGCCGATAATGATGGAGTCCAAGCGGTTCTGGCCGACGTCGCAAAAGAAGCGTTGGAAGCTCGGGTATCGGTTCGAGTTGGCAGGGGAGCCAAGCTCCGCCGCAACTCTCTTGCAATCTCATCAGATGGCGAGTGGGATCTTTTGAAAGTTCCTTATTATGATGCAGATGAATTAATTTTTAACATAATCTGGCTTGGCGAAGATGCCAGAGTTGAATCCCCAGATGAGCTGAGAGAACGAGTTATTGCTTGCGCAGTAGATTTGGTCAAGAATAATGGTTAAAAAGAGTGCACCATTGCTCGAAGTAGAGCGCCTTCTTGATGTAGTCCCGTTTCTTTCAGTTAACCCATACATATCTCTCAAGGAGCTCTCGCAAGAGTTCGGCGTATCAGAGCGAGAGATGTCTAATGAGCTGATTGCGCTCTCTATGTGTGGTTTGCCGCGCTATACACCCTATGAGTTGATTGATGTTTCCATCGAATCTGGTTACGTTTCAATCAGCAATCATGAAACTCTTGATATGCCGCGCGCCCTTACAAGTGGTGAACTCACGGCCTTTCTTCTCGGATTGAATCTCATAAGGGATTCACTTCTTAATCGAAACGATAAAGAGAGAGATAATTCGGATAAAATTGCGCATGTTGATTCTTTAATCTCGCGGCTTAAAGTTTTTTTAGATACCCCCATCGAAGTTAATTTGGGTTCATCATCGCATTACTTAAGCGAGATAGAGAGAGCCATTGCTTCGCGAGGAGTCCTCTCAATTCGCTATCTTTCATCATCAGATGACGTGGCTAAGGATCGAGATATTCAGCCGTTGGCTCTAACTAAAGATGGTCAACACATCTATTTATCCGCTTACTGTCTGGCATCTCAGGCACATAGAAGCTTTAGACTCGATCGCATTGAAGCGCTCTCGCCAGCGACTAATGTTTACCAAGTAGGTGCAGTTGTTAAAATACCTTCCGACCTTGAATCAAAGGATGACATTGAAAAGGTTGCCCCAAAGAAGATTAAGCTGAAGATCAAACGAAATAAGAGACGCTACGCCGAACTGCTCAATATCGATTCGGTTCCTGCCTCTGGTTTGGTAGAGATTGAGGTCTATTCCGAAGCCTGGCTAGTCAGAGCGGCCTCGGCCTCGGCCGGTGAAATCGAAATAGTCTCGGGAGCGGAGATAGCCGCTCAAATTGTGGCCCGGGCCACCAAAATCCTCGCACTTTACCGCTCATAAGAGGCGTGGGTAAGATAGCGTTCGCTCATCAAGGGCGAGTAGACCGCCACCAAATTTAGGAGAACCCCATGTTCCTCAAAGAGCCATCACACTGGATTCCGATTGTAGTTATCTTCGCACTTCTCTTCGGAGCCAAGCGTCTACCGGATTCTGCTCGTCAACTCGGTCGCTCAATGCGTATTTTCAAGAGCGAGATGAAAGAGATGAAGTCAGATGATTCGATAGTGGACGAGGCTCCAAAGGGCGAAACCGCTCCCGAGAAGTAAACTCACATGGCGGCCTCCAACGGCGGCCGCATGCCGCTTATCGAACATCTACGCGAGCTGCGCCGCAGAGTATTTAAATCTGCCCTGGCAATCACGGCTGCATCAGTTGTCGGTTGGATTCTCTACACCCCGATCATCAACACCCTTTCTAGGCCAGTCTGCGATCTTGATGCAGCTCAAGCCAGTGGAAGTTCATACTGTGGTTCGTTGGTAATCAGTGGGATTCTTGGTCCACTTAATCTGCAAATCAAAGTTGCTTTCTTATCCGGAATTATTATGTCGGCGCCTATTTGGCTATATCAGCTCTGGGCATTTATTGCACCGGCACTTCATAGAAAAGAGCGCCGTTACTCTGTCGGTTTCATAGCAGCCGCGACGCCATTCTTCGCAATGGGTGCAACACTCGGATATCTCGTGATTCCAACTGCGGTGAAAGTACTGCTGGGCTTCACTCCCGGGTCGCTTTCCAACCTCGTTAATTTTGATAATTATCTTGAGTTCGTCATGAGAATTATTCTTCTCTTTGGCATAGCTTTTGAGTTACCGGTCTTTCTTCTTACATTTAACTTAATTGGATTCCTATCGGGTCGAACGATTTTAAAGCCTTGGCGAGCATGGGTATTCGGTATCTGCCTCTTTGTTGCAAGTTTTTCTCCGAGTGCCGATCCGCTATCGATGCTTGCTCTTGCAGTTCCATTGATTGGTCTCTACTTTATGGCTGGCGGCATAGCAACTCTCAATGACCGTCGACGAGCCAAGAAGAGCGATTCTGTAATTACTCCTGACGGACGTATTTCAAAGGCAGAAGCGATCGAAGCCGCAAAGCCAATCACCGACGAAGACCCACAGTAGACGAGTGTTCTATGTGGATTGTTGCAGTAAATCCAACAGCGGGAAAAGGTAACTGTCTTGAACTTTCTCGAGAAGTGATCTCTTTTCTCGAGAACTACGGAGAGAATCCTCGGCAGATTATTGCACCCAATGCTCAAGAACTGGGAGCGCGCCTTCGAGAGATTGTTGATCTTTCAAAGGGCGTAATAAAAGGTGTTATCGCAGTCGGAGGCGATGGACTTGCACATCTAATCTTACAGATCGCAGTTCCAGCTGAAGTGCCTTTTGTGATTGTTCCCGGTGGCACAGGAAATGATTTTGCTCGGACATTAGGTTGGTCGCCAAAGAATCTTCCACAACTCCTAAGGAAGATTGTTTCTACATCTGCAAAAGCGATAGATCTCGGTAACGTTGATTCCGAATGGTTCGGGGCAATTCTTTCAACCGGCTTTGACTCGGTTGTAAACGAAAGGGCTAACGCACTAACTTGGCCGAAAGGTCCTGCTCGCTACAACGCGGCCATTGCGTTGGAACTTCCGAGATTTCGTGCCATCGAGTATGAATTAACGCTAGATGGTGAGAAATTTTCGACGGAAGCGATGCTCATCGCTGTTGGAAATGGACAGTCATACGGGGCGGGCATGCGTATTTGCCCTCTCGCCAAGCTAGATGATGGGCTCTTTGACGTTGTAATCCTTGAGCCAGTGAGCACTGTTGAGTTTGTAAAAGTATTTCCTAGTGTTTATGCAGGAAAACATATAAATCACCCAAGAGTTCGGACGATGCGGGCCAAGAAAGTGCTCATTGAAGGCTCGACTATCGCCTATGCTGATGGCGAGAGAATTGGTCCAGCCCCGGTTTCGGCTGAATGTATTGCGGGGGCGGGCTTAACATGGACACTTTAGATTCACCCGCAGAACGTTACGCTGCAGCTAAAAAACGCGTCTCACACCCACTGACTATTGAGTTTATCGAACAGTTTGATTTCGGATTTGATGACTTTCAGATCGCCGCCTGCCATGCCGTAGAAGATGGACGTGGTGTTCTAGTCGCGGCTCCTACTGGAGCTGGCAAGACAGTTGTAGGAGAGTTTGCAGCATTCGTTGCTCTATCTCGGGGAATGAAATGTTTCTATACGACACCGATTAAGGCTCTTTCAAATCAGAAGTATCACGAATTTTGTGAGCGTTTCGGCGAAGACAGAGTTGGCCTTTTGACTGGTGATACCAACATTAATTCTGATGCCCAAGTCATGGTCATGACAACAGAAGTCTTGCGAAATATGTTGTATGCCAACTCTTCAACCTTAGTTAATTTAGGTGCAGTCGTAATGGATGAGGTCCACTATCTTGCCGATAAGTTTCGAGGCGCAGTCTGGGAGGAAGTCCTCATTCATCTTATGGAGAGCGTGCAGGTTATCTCGCTATCGGCGACAGTAAGCAACGCTGAAGAATTCGGAGAATGGCTCGGTGAGGTACGCGGTGGAACAGATGTAATCGTCTCTGAGGTTCGCCCTATTCCTCTTTATCAGCATGTTCTCATCGGCAACCGTTTGATCGATCTCTTCAGTGAGCCAGGAAAGGTAAACCCCGAGATACTCGCCCTTGAAAGAGCAGCGCTGCGCAGAGTACGGACTCCGCGAGATAGACGAGATCGCTTTGATGGAGGCGAAAATCGATTATCTCGCGATGAAGTAATCGAGAAATTACAGCGAGAGAATCTACTTCCTGCAATCACTTTTATTTTTTCAAGAGCAGGGTGTGATGCAGCGGTCAAGCAGTGTCTACAGGCAGGGGTTCGACTTACAAATACTGAGGAACGTTTGGAGATAGCAAAGACCGCGGCTCAGTACACCCAAAATATTGCAGAGGAAGATCTCGATGTACTTGGATATCGTGAATGGTTGATCGCTCTAGAACGAGGAATAGCCGCACATCACGCTGGCTTATTGCCGAGTTTCAAGTCTGCCGTAGAAGATCTCTTTCAGCGCGGTTTAGTAAAGGCTGTTTTTGCTACTGAAACTCTTGCGCTTGGAATAAATATGCCGGCTCGCACTGTGGTCCTGGAGAAGCTTACGAAGTGGAATGGCGAAGGCCATGTCTCAATCACTCCGGGGGAGTACACACAGCTGACTGGACGCGCAGGACGCCGCGGCATCGATATCGAGGGTAATGCAGTGGTGCTTTGGTCTCCAACCGTGGATTCATCTACTTCAGCAGGCTTGGCCTCTACTCGAACGTATCCATTACGTTCCTCATTTACGCCTTCGTACAACATGTCCATCAATCTAATTGCACGTTTTGGCCGTGAACGCGCTCGAACCAGCTTGGAATCATCATTCGCACAGTTTCAGGCAGATCGAGCCGTAGTGGGACTCGTTAAACAGATTCGAAAGAATGATATTGCAGCTAGTGAGCAACTTGAATCCGCTATCTGTCATCTTGGAAATTTCACTGAATACGCTTCAATCCGCATGGAAATCAAAGAAGTAGAGAGATTGCTTAGTCGGCGCGATGGCAAACGAACATTTGACAACAGGCAGCGTCAAAAAATGGAAAGTGATCTAGATTCTCTACGAAAATCTCTCAGGCAGCACGAATGCCATTCTTGCAATGACCGTGAAACTCATTCGCGATTCGCAGAACGTGCGGCTCGGCTAGATCGAGAATCAGCAGGCTTACGTGAAAGGGTTGAGAATCGAACCCACGTTATTGCAAAGACATTCGATCGAATCTGCAGTGTGCTCGAACATCTCGGATATATCGAAGGCGAAAAACCATTGGCACAGGGCAAGATTCTTGCGAAGATCTATGCCGAATCAGATCTTTTGCTTACTGAGACCATCAAGGACGGTGTTCTCGATTCACTTACTGCTCCGGAATTAGTCTCAGTTGTCTCTGCCATGATCTATGAAAGTCGTGGTTCTGAAAACCTTGCGCCGAAAATGCCACACCAGAATGTCGCGAATGCTCTCGCCTCGATCACGACGATTTGGGCCCAACTTGAGAGTATCGAAGAAGACTTTGGCGTTCAGACACAGCGCGAACCCGATTTTGGCTTCGCCTTTGCTAGTTTTAAGTGGGCATCTGGCCATGGATTAAGTCAGGTCCTGAAAGGTTCAGATATGACAGTGGGTGACTTTGTGCGCAGCATTAAGCAACTCATCGATTTACTCAATCAGATCGGTGTTGCATCTGAGAGTCTTCGTCCGCGTTGCCGTGAGGCGATTAAGAAGATTGATAGGGGAGTGGTCTCTTATATGGTGTCAGATCTATGACGCTCATGCTTCTTGATAGCGCATCACTTTGGTATCGCGCTTATTACGGCATGCCAGATACCTTGCTCTCACCCTCTGGTCTACCAGTCAATGCAATCCGTGGTTATCTCGATATGACTGCGCGTTTAGTAAGTATTTACAAACCTAATCGCATAGTTGCCTGCATAGAAGGCGACTGGCGACCTTCATGGAGAGTCGACTTATTTCCTGCTTACAAAGCTAACCGACTCGAAGAAGGAAGCGTGGATGAGGAAGAAGAACCAGAGACGCTAACACCGCAGATACCCATCTTGCTCGATCTCATCGACGCATTTGGAATTCCGATGGTGGGAGTTGATGATTACGAAGCAGATGATGTGATGGCTACTTTCGCAACGAATGAGAAGGGTCCGATTCGAATTGTTACTGGAGATCGTGATCTTTTTCAATTAGTCGACGATGAGAAAGATATAAAAGTCGTCTATCTAGCTCGTGGCATCTCTAATCATGATCTTGTCGACATCAAATGGGTCGCCGAAAAGTACGGTATTCCAGGAGATCGCTATGACTTATTTGCCATGTTTCGCGGCGATCCTTCAGATGGCCTGCCTGGTGTTCGCGGCATTGGAGAGAAAGGCGCCGCTCTCATTGCAAATAATTTTTCCTCTGTTGAAGAGGCAATTGCAGGCGCCAAATCAGGTCATAGCGCCCTTTCACCTGCTCTAGCAAAGAAGATAATTGAAGGAATTGATTACCTCAAGATCGCCCCAACGTTGGTCAACTGTGCCCGCGATGTCGCACTTCCCAAGATGAATCTGAATCTTCCGCGAAAGCCGGCTGACCTCTCGAATATCTACGCGATGAAAGAGGAGTTTGGCTTAGGTGCAAGCGTTGATCGACTGATAGCAGCGCTAAATTGGTGAGCAAGATCTTTTCGATTCTTTCTCCGTTCTTTGTGACGGCGGCATTCGAACCTCTAGGTATCTGGTTTGCAGCCCCCATTGGTTATGCAATTTATCTCTACACACTTAGCAATGAGCGTCGAAAAATCTCTTACTCAATGTATTTTGGACTTACCGCAAATCTTCTGATTCTTTACTGGAGTGGGGCGTATGTAGGAACTCTGCCCTGGGTATCTCTGGCGATCTTGCAAGCTCTCTACTTTATTCCGATTGGAATCCTAGCTCGATATACCTCAAACCTCCCTCTTTTGATCACTGCGATTCTACTAATGGAAGAAGTGAAATCGCGATTTCCATTTGGAGGTTTCTCGTGGACCAGAATCGCCTTTAGCCAAATTGATTCACCACTGGCTGCGACGGTTTCATTGGGGGGAGCGATCTCACTATCTTTCGCTACTCTCTTACTTTCATACCTTGCGATTACTCGAAAGAAAAGCACCGCGTTTATCCTCTTAATCTTTGCAGTGATACCTTCGTTACTTCTGCCTAGTGCAAATGCAAAAGAGAGACTTTCCTTTACTGCCGTACAGGGTGGAACCCCAAGTAAAGGGTTGGATTTCAATTCTCGAGCCATGGGCGTACTTAATATGCATTTATCACAAACATATCGCAGTCTCTCCGGTCGTGAACAACTCATTATTTGGCCCGAGAACGCTATCGATATTGATCCACTTGAAAACAAAGTTGTGCGAGAGAAGATTGACGAGCTAGTTGATAGAACTGGAGTTCCACTTCTCGCTGGAGCTGTCCTTTCTAAAGGACCTATTAACGCGGCGATACTCTTCAAAGAGAACGGTGAAGTAGGTTCTATGTACTTCAAACGCTATCTCACTCCCTTCGGCGAGTACATACCACTTCGATCAATCTCTGAAGCGCTCTCACCTTTTGCCAAGTTAGTCAATGATTTCGAACCAGGTCAGGCACTTAAAGTGCATACTGTGAAGGGCGGCAAGATTTCCTCAATAATCTGTTTTGAGATCATCAATGACGGAATTGTCCGTGAAGCGGCCCGAAAGAGCGAACTTCTCGTGGTACATACAAATAGCGCAACTTTTGCAGGAACCGCTGAAGGCGACCAACAACTCGCAATTACTCGCCTTCGTGCACTAGAGCACAATCGTCACGTTGTTTCTATTTCTACAACGGGTCCGTCCGCGATTGTTAGTCGCAGGGGAGAGGTTCTTGATTCTCTGCGAGATGGAGAAATCGGTTCACTCTCTGGCGATGTAGAGCTAAACAGCTCTCTGACTGTCGCTGATAGATTAGGGGGATACGCACCCCTTGTTACTCTAGCAATCGTGCTGTTATGGTCTTTACATGGATTTTTTCGCAGGAAGGGTAATCTGAAATAGATGAAGCCGATTATCTTTATCCCAACCTATAATGAATCGAAAACGATTGTCGATTTACTGAGCGAGTTATCTGCCTTTCATCAAGAACAAGATTTTGACGTTTTAATAATTGATGACAATTCACCAGATGGAACCGCAGATCTAGTAGATAGTTACGACTATCCATGGGTCCAAATACTGCATAGACCAACCAAACTGGGTTTAGGTGCTGCATATCGCGCAGGATTTAAGGAAGTTCTTCTTGACAATAAATACACCCATGTAATTACCATGGATGGCGATGGCTCTCACCAAGTCAAAGATCTCAAGACAATCCTTTGCGCGAGACACGAAGGTGACACCACATTAACCATCGGAACTCGCTGGATTCCAGGTGGTTCGGTCGTTAATTGGCCCGTTCATCGCAAGATTCTTTCTCGCTCTGGAACCGCTTACGCCAGGTTTGCCTTGGGGATTCCATTAGCTGATCTGACTGGAGGCTTTAGGTCTTATTCGATACAACTTTTGCGAAAACTCGATATCAAATCCATGAAAGCAACTGGTTATTGTTTTCAGATAGAAATGGCGATGGCTAGTCATGCGGCCGGCGCATCAATCATCGAAGTGCCAATTACCTTCGTCGAACGAGTAAATGGAGTTTCGAAGATGAGCAGGGCTATAGTTATTGAAGCGCTATGGCAGACAACGCTCTGGGGCGTGCGTAGGCGGATAAAGCCTAATGCCGATAAGTTACATTATGTAAAGTAAGAGGAACTGACCCCTTCCCTTCACGAGCGGCTATTCGACGTAGTCGCTTACAGGGGTACAAGCGCAGATAAGGTTTCGATCCCCGTGTGCGCCATCGATTCGAGAAACTGGGGGCCAATACTTCATGCGGGCGCCGATGATTTCGCCCTCGATAAAGCCGTTCAAGGCCTTGGGATAGCCCCCCTCTTCACGGCTATAGCGGCGCTCCCAGGTCGTAGATGAGACAGATATGGCGGTATGAGGGGCATGGCGAAGCGGAGAGTCTTCAACTGAAATTTCGCCTCGGATTATCGCTTCGATTTCTGCTCTGATTGAGACCATGGCATCAATAAAGCGTTCAATCTCGCGGATATCTTCAGACTCTGTAGGTTCAATCATCAATGTACCAGCTACTGGAAACGACATTGTTGGAGCATGGAAACCATAATCCATCAGTCGCTTTGCAATATCGTCCACGCCGATTCCCGAGACTTTGGTGATCTCGCGAATATCCAAGATGCATTCGTGAGCTACTCGCCCATTCGTGCCGGTGTAGAGAATCGGGTAAGAATCCTGCAGACGAGATGCGATGTAGTTGGCAGATAAAATCGCAATTTGAGTAGCTCGGGTGAGCCCTTCTCCCCCAAGTAAACGAATATATGCCCAAGAAATCGGCAGGATACTTGCAGAACCAAATGGCGCACCTGATATCGGACCAGGGCCAGTTGCTGGTCCGGCAGTTTCATCGAGCGGGTGATTAGGTAAAAACGGCGCCAAGTGTGCACGTGCAATGACCGGCCCTACTCCTGGTCCCCCACCACCGTGTGGAATAGCGAATGTTTTATGCAGATTCAGGTGAGAAACATCTGCGCCAAACTTTCCAGGCTGTGCAACGCCAACGAGTGCATTGAGATTGGCGCCATCGACATAAACCTGGCCACCGGCTTCGTGGATTAGCTCGCAGATCTCTGAAACAGCGACTTCAAAAACGCCGTGAGTGCTTGGATAAGTAATCATGAGGGCAGCCAAGGCAGATGCGTGCTCTTCTATCTTGGCCTTGATATCTGCAACCGAAACATTTCCGAACTCATCGCATTCAATTACGACAACTTTCATGCCAGCCATCACTGCACTAGCGGCATTTGTGCCGTGCGCACTCGATGGAATCAAGCAAATGTTGCGCCCATGATCACCTCTTGAATCATGGTAATTGCGAATCGCAAGTAACCCGGCAAATTCTCCTTGACTACCCGCATTAGGTTGCAAAGAAACTGCGTCATATCCCGTAATTGTGGTCAGCCATTGTGAAAGCTCCGAAATCAATCTACGCGATCCTGCGCTTTGTTCTGCAGGTGCAAAGGGATGTAGAGCAGAGAACTCAGGCCAAGTAACAGCTTCCATCTCAGTCACACTATTGAGTTTCATGGTGCACGAGCCGAGCGGAATCATTGTCCGATCAAGTGCTAAATCTCTATCAGCAAGATTTCGCAGATATCGCATCATCGCAGTTTCGGAATGATTGGTATTAAAAAGCGGATGAGTAAGAAAAGCTGAAGTGCGCAATAATTTCAAATCTGGAGCAGGTGTACCAGAATCGCTGAGAGATAGAATTGAGAGAACTTCTTGGAACAAATCTTCGGTGGTTTCCTCATCGAAAGAGATTCGAACAACATCTCCCCCAGGGTAAGAAAAATTGATTGATGACTTGATTGAGAGTTCGCGAACCTTTGCAATCTCAGAGACGCCGATTGTGATCGTATCGAAAATTTCTTTATTGCTTGTGCGAGATTGGGCGAGAGCTGCGCGGTGAGCTCTTGCGGCAAAACCATGGACGCGCTCTGCAATTGATTTAAGTCCTGCAGGTCCATGCCACATCGCATAGAAAGCACTCATATTGGCAAGGAGAACTTGAGCAGTACAGATATTCGAAGTCGCCTTATCTCGGCGAATGTGTTGTTCGCGCGTTTGCAAAGCCAATCTAAATGCCGGCAAACCCGTGCTATCAATACTCTGTCCCACCAAGCGGCCTGGCATTGATCGCTCTAATCCGTTTCGCACTGCCAAGAATCCGGCATGAGGACCTCCGAAACCTATTGGCACGCCGAATCGTTGTGCTGTTCCAACGGCAATATCTGCTCCCCACTCCCCTGGTGGCTTAAGCAAGGTCAAAGCCAAGAGATCTGTGGCAGCAATTAGAAGCGCTTCATCGTTATGAGCTTTCTCAGAGAGCTCCTGATAGTCCTTAATCTCTCCCGTTGTATCAGGATATTGAACGAGAATTGCAAAGTATGTTGCCGAATAACCATGAGTAGCTATTTCTTGCGCATCGACTTCTACGACCGTGATTCCCAGCGGCTTTGCTCGAGTGGTTATGACCGCTTTTGTCTGCGGGTGAATATTGAGATCAATCAGAAAGTGGGCCGAGTCATCAACTTTTGACGACCTACGAGCAAGAGTCATTGCCTCTGCCGCAGCAGTTGATTCATCGAGCATCGAAGCGTTGGAAATATCTAAGCCGGTGAGTTCGCAAATCATTGTTTGAAAAGCAAAGAGCGCTTCTAGTCGACCTTGGGAGATCTCTGGTTGATATGGAGTGTAAGCGGTGTACCAAGAAGGATTTTCAAGAACATTACGTTTGATTACCGGAGGAACGATTGTTCCGTAATAACCTGTCCCGATAAGTGATCTAAAAACTTTATTTTCTGCGGCAATCGACCGCAGCTCTGCAATGACTTCTACTTCACTACTTGCAAAGTCGAGCGATTGCTTGAGGTGAGAATCTATTGCGATATTCGCTGGAACAACATCGGCAATAAATGATGTGAGATCTTTATATCCAAGGTGCTTAAGCATCGCTGCTTCATCGGTATGCGTGGGACCGATATGACGGTCTTGAAAACTCCGCTCCATCATTGCCCCCGACCTTAAGTAGTAGGGGTGCAATATAATTGCGAGAGTAGGTTTTTAAGCCCCTTTAGCCTTGCGACGCAGAGAAAGTTCGTCGTTACCTTGAACACTCACTGATTGACCCGATTCATCGGCGAAGAGCTCACCTTGAAGCGTGGAGAGTGAACCCTCTACCTCATGCCAAACCTTGCCGACTGCGATTCCAAAGACTCCTTGTCCACCAGCGAGAAGGTCGATAATCTCATCAGCGCTCGCACACTCGTAGATTGAAGCGCCATCACTCATTAAGGTGATGCGCTCAAGCTCAACCACTCCCCTTTGACGAAGATGATCTACAGCGGTTCGAATATTCTGAAGAGATACACCTGCATCAAGCAAACGCTTAACAATTTTTAAAACGAGAATATCTCGGAAGCCATAAAGCCTTGCTGTGCCTGAACCGTGTGCGGTTCTAATGGATGGCTCTACTAATCCTGTGCGAGCCCAATAATCGAGTTGGCGGTAGGTAATTCCTGCTGCCGCACATGCAGTTGCTCCGCGATATCCAACCTGATGAGGATCGCGTTCGCTCTTATTGGTCTCTACATCATTATTCACGAGAGGGGGCTCGCTTTCGATAAGTCGTGCCCAGGGAGTGACACGCAATACCCATAATTTACGCGAGTAATCTCTAGCCATCCGGGAGCGACACGCTCCAAAGCTCTACCTGAGGTTGAAGGTTTTAGGCTCATCAGTGGGTACATCGGCTAGCCTAAGCGAAATCCTCAGGGTTGATATTGTCGAGAAATTCCTTGAAGGCCTCGACCTCATCGAGCCCGCTGCCGTCAGAGCCAGGTGCGACCCCTTCAGGGATCTCAATCCCCGCGTTCTCTAGCAACTCGAGATCGACCAAAATATTGCTCTTGCTGCGAAGGGCTATCGCTACCGCATCTGATGGGCGGCATGAAAGGGGCGGCAAGGCCGACGTTTCATTGCGAAGAATCAACTCGGCGTGAAAGACCCCGTCGATAAGTGCGGTGATATGGACGGCAGTGAGAATAACTCCGGTCCGATCAAGAAGGTCTGCAATCAAATCATGGGTCAGCGGCCTGCTCGGATTAATCCCCTGCTGAGCAAAAGCTATCGCGCTCGCCTCATTGCTGCCGATCCAGATGGGCAGAAACTTACTTCCCTCAATCTCTTTGAGAAGGAGGATCGGTTGGTTAGAGGGCATCTCAATTCGAACACCGACAACTTCTACTGGAATATACATCGACGTCGCCTAGTGTCCTTCGAGATCTACGAAAAATCTATCGTGGGCGATTAAGGCCGCTACGAACGAGCGAAGAGTGCAATCTGACGGAGAGTGCTGCCATCTCTTTCTGTACTTCTTCAGCTCTCGCCTTTGCCTCACTCGACTTCTGACGAGTAAATGGTGTGATGACTTGTTCAATCAAACCAATCTCTCGATCTGCTGCAGTCTTGAATGAACGCAAGTGGCGCGCTTCGATTCCAAAAGCAGACATCTCTGCAACTGCTTTCGCAACAGATAGCGCATCGGCATCGTAATGGCGACCACGCAAGGTGATTAATCCAAAAGATTCAAGTTCGACCAATTGATCCTCCGACAAGGCTGAAGCGCTCAGAAGCTCTTCGCGGGAGAGACGCATCTCGGATTGCTCAGCGAAAGTTGAAGGGGCAATCTCGCCGTCAATTGTTGCGAGCCCAAGTGAGACCCTCGGTGCTGCGATTCCATTTGCGGTTGGCTCTAAACCTCTATCGAGGGCATCAAGATTTTCCTTGATAACGCGCAGGGGCAGGTATTGATCACGCTGAGCCATAAGAACATAGCGAAGTCGATCGAGGTCGCGACTTGTAAACTTGCGGTATCCCGAAGGAGTGCGCTGCGGTTCTATCAGTCCCTCTGATTCAAGAAATCGAATCTTTGAGATCGTAATATCGGGAAAATCTCCGCGTAGCTTTGAAAGAACTTCTCCGATGCTTAGATAGGCGCGCGCTGGAACACTCACTTACTTCTCCCCTGTTAGTTGCTGAGCTCCGATAAAGAGCATATGAAATTTTCCAATTTGAATCTCATCACCCGATATGAGGTGGTGTTTAACTTTCTGAACGTTATTGATGTAAGAACCATTAAGACTTCCAAGGTCGGTGTATTGAAACGCCTTTCCTTGAAGAGAGATCTCGCCGTGCTTTCGAGAGACCGTGACATCATCAAGAAAAATTTCATTACTCGGAGCGCGACCAATCGTTGCTCCACCTGATGTAATCAAATACCGAGCACCTTGTGAAGGCCCACGATGAATGTAGATCATCGCCGCAGACCCATCGCCATTGATGATTTCTCGCAAGACATTGGCATCTTCTTCTCGTACTTCAGCCAAGATATTCTCGAGATGAGCAGATTGGGCTTGCCCCTGGTTCTCGCGAGAGAGGTGAAGGGTTGTCGTAAGTTCGCTTGGATTATTGTTCTGCTCCATAGCATGACCCCCAATCCCCCGACCTATAGACGAGACTTTCCATACTTGACCCTTAAATCCGAGTCTGAAGATGAACTTCAACCTGAGGCTGACAGTAGAGAGTTGGCTAAAATAAATCAAGCCAGAAAAAGGCGGTGCGTTAACTCTCTTTGACTTCTAAGTTTGTTAGAGCTCTGGCTCAGGAAGTGATAGCTGAGTATTGCGCAGCCGAAAGCAAGGGTGTAGGGGTATCGGAGACGGTGATCTCGATAAGCCAACCGGCGCCATATGGATCGGAGTTGACTAGCTCGGGCGCTGCCGTGAGATCACCATTAACTGCCGAGACTGTTCCTGAAACCGGAGAAAAAATCTCCGAGACGCTCTTAGTGGATTCAACTTCGCCGCAGACTTTATCGCCTACGACGCTCTCCCCTACTTTTGGCATCTGAACATAGACAATATCCCCAAGAGCGCTCTGCGCAAAGTCAGTGATTCCCATTCGGATTGTTGAAGGTAATGCTGTTGGAGCTACCCACTCATGTTCTTTTGTGTATTGAAGATCTGCAGGGATGTTCGACATGAAATTAACCTAACCTTCAGAGTTGACGGGCAACACGTGGATGTTTAGAGAGTTGATGGGAATTTAATGAGTGCACTCTAATACGCGTTCTTGCCGATGGCACGCATGGCGGTTCGAAGATATGAGAGACCTGTTGTCAAATAAAGGAAAATTCCCCAAATCGTAAAGGCCCATCCAAATACAAAAGCCGCCGTTCCTGCCCATGACTCGGAGAGAGCTAGCAATAAGAATGGGAAGGCGTAGAGAAGATTGAAGGTTGCTGCCTTACCCAAGTAGGTGACCTGAAGTGGAGGTTGACCCTTACGCGTAAGCGCGAGAGTTGCAAGACCTAGAGCTATATCGCGTCCAATTAAAAGAAGAATTACCCAGAGCGGCAGAGCTTCGCGTAGATAGAGAACGATGAGAGTGGCGACAATGTAAAGACGATCAATGGCTGGGTCTGCAAGTTCTCCAAAGCGTGATGTCTGATTCCAGGCCCGAGCGAGCTTGCCGTCGAGATAATCAGTGATGCCGCCAATGGCCAGAACAAGAATCGCCCATCCGTCGGCCTCTTTAACTAGCGCTAACCAGATAAAGAGCGGTACGCCCAACCCACGAAGTGCGGTCAGTGCGTTTGGAATCGTCAGATATTGCCTCACTCTTTCTCGCGCTCCTTTACCCGAATCGCCACCTGGACTGGGGTTCCAGGAAAACCGAACTCTTCGCGTAAACGTCTCTCGATAAAGCGACGGTAGGAAGGCTCGATCCAGCCAGATGAGAAGACAACGAATTTCGGTGGCGCGATTCCAGCCTGGGTCGCGTAATAGACCCTTGGCTGCTTTCCGCCCCGAACCGGAGGAGGTGTGGCGCCGATGAGAGCGCCGAGGAACGAGTTGAGCTTTGAAGTCGGAACTCGCTTCTCCCATGAAGAGAGTGCGGTGCGAAGGGCCGGTGCCAGACGATCTCTATGCCAACCAGTCTTGGCGGCGACGTTTACGCGCTGCACCCACTCGATGTGACCCAAATGTCTATCAAGTTCTTTCTCTAGCTGTTCGCGTCGGTCTTCATCGACGAGATCCCACTTATTCAAAACCAGTACCATCGCTTTACCGGACTCTTCAACCATCGAAACGATACGTAAATCTTGCTCTGAAATTGGAACAGAGGCATCGAGCACGAGTGCTACACATTCAGAACGTTCGAGTGCTGTTTGCGTGCGAAGGGTTGCGTAGTAGTCAGTTCCGCTTGCTTGATTTGCGCGCTTCTTGATTCCCGCAGTATCAACAAAACGCCAAATCTGATCACCAATCTCAATTAGAGAGTCAACAGGGTCTCGTGTTGTTCCTGCAACATCATCAACAATCGAACGATTCTCTCCAGCAAGTGCATTGAGAAGACTGGACTTTCCAACGTTGGGACGACCAATTAGCGCAATCCTGCGATACCCATCTTGAACCTGTGCACGACCAACTTCTGGTAAAACTTTCGTGATTGCATCGAGAAGATCTCCGCTGCCACGTCCATGTAGACCCGAGACAAAATGTGGTTCACCCAATCCTAGATTCCATAAAGCATGGGCATCTGATTCGTCTTGATCGCCATCAACTTTATTGGCAATAAGAATCGTGGGTTTCTTTGCTTTGCGAAGTTCTTGAACCATCACATCATCTTCATCGAGAGCACCAACTTGTGCATCGACAACAAACGCCAAGATGTCGGCCTCTTCCATCGCAAGCTCAGCGCCTGCAGTAATCGCCACCGATATCCCGTCAGGCTTGGATTCCCAACCACCAGTATCCATCACAATGAAACGTCGTCCGCCCCATTCGCATTCGTATTGAACTCGATCACGTGTGACACCTGGAGTATCTTCAACTATTGCTTCGCGTCTTCCGATAAATCGATTAATCAGCGTTGATTTACCAACATTCGGACGGCCAAGAATTGCAACGATTGGCAGACCGAGCAAGGAACGCTCCTTGAGAAGTTCCCATATTCTCTCAATAGTTTCCTCAAGGGTGATATCTGTTGAATCAATATGAACTGCATCTGAGGCAGCCACCAAAGGCGATGCTGCACGCGTAGAATCAAGTAAATCTCGGGATTCTAGAGAGTGAGCTACATCATCACGTGAGACATCTGATTCTTGGATCTCATCCTCGCGGCGAGAGGTACGTGCTGCAATATCAGCTGTGAGGTAAATCTTCAGTGCAGCATCGGGATAGACAACGGTTCCGATATCTCTGCCTTCGACAACAATTCCTTTATCGGCACTTTCAATAATCATCCGTTGGATTGTCAGGAGCTCTTTGCGAATGTCGACAAGTGCACTTATCTGCGAAACTTTTGCGGTAACTTCCATCGACCGTATTTCAGTAGATATATCGCGAGCACCAATAGAAATGATTGGCTTCTTAGGATCTGCGCTAAATGAAATTCGATTGAGTGAAAGATAGGCAAAGATATCCTTCGGTTCATCGCTATTAATCTCGAGAGCAACAAATGCAACAGCGCGATAGAGCGCTCCCGTATCAAGGTAGTTCCAACCTGCGCGAATTGCGATTCCCTTTGCAGTGCTTGACTTTCCAGAGCCACTTGGGCCATCGAGTGCAACAACTATCATCGGTAGCCCAACCTTTCAGTACAGTAGGTGAATTAATCTAAGCAGTAAGACCATTATCTCTTAACGTGGCGAATGAACCTTCCACCCTGCATTTTCTAGATGAAGAAAAAGTTTTTCTGCATCATCACTGGATAGAGCCAAAGTGATTAATCCAGTAAATTGTTCTGGAGAATGCTCAATAGTTAAATCCTCAACGTTTACGTTGGCTTTCGCACATTCTTCAAAAAGAGCAGCAAGTTGACCTGGTTTATCCTCGATCACAACAGGAAGATATGTGTAATCGCGTGAGGATGAGCCATGCTTTCCAGGAATCATCGCTCTTCCGCGGTTTCCACCTTCCATAAATGTCAGGAGGTACTTTGGATCATCTAATTTTTCGATCAGTACAGCCAAATCATTCTGCAGATTCACAAGCAACGGGCGGAGCGCCGAGGCGTTGGCGCTTAAAATCTCGCTCCAGAGTCCAGGACTTGATGCTGCAATTCTGGTGGTATCGCGTAAGCCTCCCCCTGCGAGATCGAGAAATCCGCTCTCACTCCCCAAGAGTTGTCTGGCTAGAAGTGTCGAAACTGCTTGTGGGAGGTGAGATGCCACTGCTACAGCGTCATCATGTTTCTGCGCAGAAATTGCCAGAGGGGTTGCCCCACAAGCTGTGATAATCGATAAACCAAGGGCCAAGGATTGCGGATCTACTCCATCAGGATCGTATGCCCAGATACATCCCTGAAAGAGATCTCCTCGTGCTGACTCAGCTCCCCCAACTTCTCGTCCAGCCATCGGGTGCGTAGGTAGAAAACGTTGAGATGGCAGAGCCGAAAGGGTTACCTCATTCTTAGGTTTACTCTTAATTGAAGCAACATCCATAAATGTTGAGTTGAGATTTAACTTTATTTCTTCATCAATGACCGCTGTGACGGCAGATGATGGGGTTGCGATAAGCACTACATCTACTAGTGCAGCGCTAGCGTCGCTCGGCGCCTCTTGACCCATTAAATCTTGGGCTAGAGTTGCAGCAGCACGATTTGAGTCAACCATAGTGACCAAAATTCCTGATTTACGGAGAGCCAACCCTATAGATGTACCGATTAGCCCTGACCCAACGATTCGAACGTGGCGCAATCGCCCTGGTTCTACGCTCATTGTGCGATATCTCTGCGGAGCGCCTTCGCTCCCCCTAGGTAAACATGAGAAATTTCTGCAGATGTTAGCTCGGTTTCTACCGTCACCATCGCCCTTACCACCTTGGATAACGCGCCAGGTACATCGATCTCTACCGCGCAGATCAGGGGAACGCTCTCAAAACCAATCTCTCGGGCAGCGGCTGCAGGAAAGGTAGCGGTGAGATCAGGTGTAGCGGTGAGCAGGACTGAGATGATATTCGAGGGCGAAAGATTGTTCTCTTTCATGATCGCAAGGAGAAGCTCTTTTGTGGCAACGCTAATGGATTCGGCTGAATTGGCATCAGCCTGAATAGCTCCCCTGATCGCACGCACTGACATACCAGAATGATACTCCACAGCTTAATCCCCCGAATTCTATATATGAATATATGTCGATAAAAATGTTTATGAGTTAATCCAAGATTAAAATCTGGAGATCTCATGCAAAGAAATCGTCTGCCAGCAATGCCGAAAATAAAAATTAATTTATCGATTTTTGAAGGCCTGATTTGAGCGTATAAATATCGATAAAACCATATTTGACGGATCTCCGACAGAATAGACTATTTATCGACTAACAGTTTTATCTATAGCGTGTTAACTTATTGTTTGATATCTAAAGCGTTATGTAGACTAATCAATTCACCATCATTTAGATCACGCCATCTACCTTCAGGAGTATCACCTAAGGAGATGGGACCGAACTTGGTTCGTACAAGCCTAAGGACCTCAATCCCTACCGCTTCCATGAGGCGACGGATGATGTGATAACGACCTTCATGAATTGTGACCTCGAGCCAGGTAGCAGAGAGTTGTTTATAGTCCAAGACTCGGGCCATGCCGTCTTCGAGCTCCACGCCGTTTCGCAGCGTCTTCTCGATTCCCTTGGGGAGGACTCCCTCAAATTCAATGATGTACGACTTTTCCAACCCGAACGATGGGTGGGTCGCACGAAAGGTTAGATCGCCGTCATTTGTGAGAAGGATTAACCCTTCAGAATCCTTATCGAGGCGACCAACATGGAAGAGACGCTCTGTGCGTAGGTCGATAAAATCAGCTAGCGATGGACGACCTTCGGGGTCATACATCGTAGACAGAACGCCACGTGGTTTATGAAGTGCTAAATAAGTTTTAGACAAACTTGCCTTTATTGTCTCACCATCAACCTGGACATGATGTATATCGGGGTCAAATTTGGCTCCGAGCTCGCGCACCACGATTCCGTCAATACTTACGCGTCCTTCGATAATGAGCTCATCGGCGCCACGACGACTGGTAATTCCTGCGTCGGCGATGATCTTATTTAATCGGGTCAGTGGCATCGGTATTCCTTATCTGCGGCTATCCATTTACGACAGTCAGCTGGGTGTAGGGCTACTAGCGCCCTAACGATGTGATGAGTCTACGCCTGCGAGGACTCTTTAGTCCAATTAAGCGTGCTTAATCGGTGAGAGAGTCGAGAATCTCGTCTAGGGCGTCGATATCTGGCAGGTGAGGAGCCAGCGGTGGGAGATCTTCGAGCTTATTCAGGCCTAATCGTTCTAGGAAGTAGCTGGTGGTCTTATAGAGGATCGCACCAGTCTCATTCTCGACCCCGTACTCCTCGACAAGGCCGCGAGTGATAAGAGTCTTCATCACCGCTTCCACATTGACCCCTCGAATTGCAGAGACACGAGCGCGTGAGACTGGCTGG
>JBIKSV010000035.1:0-10956 GCA_044348425.1 Candidatus Planktophila sp.
TAGGCACAGACCCTCTATACGGCATCCTCGAAGAAGATAACACCATCACCGTCATCACTGGTGACCCACTCTTTCAAGGTATTCAAAAGACAGCAGCAGTTCTACCTCTCGCTCAAGTTCGCCTACTTGCCCCAGTTATTCCGCGCAGCAAGATTGTCTGCATCGGTAAGAACTATGCAGATCATGCAGCTGAGATGGGAAGCGCGGTTCCTGATGAGCCAATTATTTTTATCAAACCAAACACCACAGTCATTGGTCCATCAGAGACAATCGTTTGGCCAGAGATGGCGCCATCAATAGATTACGAAGGCGAACTCGCCATTGTGATTGGCCGCATCTGCAAAGAGGTTCCGGTTGAACGAGCAAATGATGTGATCTTTGGTTACACAATGGCAAATGATGTGACATCTCGCGAGCTACAAAAACGTGATGGCCAATGGACTCGTGCAAAAGGCTTCGACACCTTCTGCCCACTTGGCCCATGGATTGAGACTGATTTTGTGCCCGGCAATCAACGCATCACAACAACAGTCGATGGCCAGATCAAGCAAGATGCCCGCCTTTCGGACATGATCTTTAAAGTCCCTGAAATCATCAACTTCGTAACGAGCGTTATGACTTTATTGCCGGGCGATGTCATAATTACCGGAACACCAGCAGGAATCGGCCCTATGGGCGAAAAATCTACTGTTGCGGTATCCATTGAGGGCCTCGGCCAATTAACAAATAAGGTGAGTGCTCGTCCATGAAGAAAGTAAAAGTTCGTTTTGCTCCATCTCCAACTGGAGATCTGCATGTCGGTAACATTCGCACCGCTCTCTTTGATTGGGCATTTGCGCGCCACACTGGCGGAACTTTCTTATTCCGTATCGAAGATACCGATACCACTCGCGTTACTCCTGAATATATTCAGGCAGCTATCGATACTTTAAAGTGGCTCGGACTTGATTGGGATGAGGGACCAGAAGTTGGTGGCCCAAATGGTCCTTACCTGCAATCACAACGCCTTGATATCTATGCGTCATGGGCACAGAAATTTCTCGACAATAAAGATGCCTATCACTGCTACTGCTCACCAGATGAGTTAGAAGCTGTTCGCGAAGAACAACGTAAAGCAAATGTGGCACCTGGTTACAACGGCCACTGCCGCGATCTCACCGCAGATCAAATCGCAGCGTATAAAGCGCAAGGACGCGAAGCTGTTGTCCGTATGCGCATGCCAGATGGCACAACTACCTTTACCGATGCTATTCGTGGCGATGTCACCTTCGATCACAAGTTTGTTCCTGACTTTGTCTTGGTTCGCGCCGACGGTTCACCTCTCTACACATTGGCCGTTGCAGTCGATGATGTAACAATGGAGGTCACCCACGTATTGCGTGGTGAAGATCTCTTATCTTCAACACCTCGTCAGATTCGCGTCTATCAGGCGATGGGTGTTAAGCCAGAGGATTACCCAACATTTGCTCACCTGCCATTTGTGATGGGTCAAGACAACGCCAAGTTATCTAAGCGCAACGGTGAGGTTTCTATCGCTTGGTATCGCGAACAAGGTTATCTGCCAGAGGCAATCTGTAATTATCTTGCACTCCTTGGTTGGTCTCCTGGCGATGACCGTGAAAACATCTCAATGAAAGAACTCACTGAGTTATTTACTGTCGAGAAGGTTCACTCATCTCCAGCTCGCTTTGATATGAAAAAGCTAGAAGCTATCAATGGCGACAAGATTCGCGCTCTTTCACTCGAAGAATTTCTCAAGTGGACCCTGCCGTTCTTAATCAAGGCCGAGATCATTACTGGCACTGATAGTGAGATTGAGATGGTTAAGCGCGCTCTTCCAATTATTCAAGAGCGTATAGTTAAATTAGATGAGACTCCCGCTTTGTTGAAGTTCCTCTTTGTTAAGGAATTCTCTGTCGATGCTGATGCTGTATCTAAAATCACCGATGAAGGTTCTAAAGCAGTACTCAAGAGATCAATTAACGAACTCAAAACTCTAACGACATGGGATCACACATCTATTGAAGCTGTTCTACGCGCAGCTCTCATTGAAGATCTCGGTCTCAAACCACGAGTGGCATTTACTGCTCTTCGTATCGCAACAACAGGAAGCACAATTTCACCACCGCTCTTTGAGTCGATGGAGCTATTGGGCCAAAGCACCTGTATTTCGCGCATCTCAGCTGCTCTTGAGCTCTAAGACCTGGTGTCGCAACCACCCTTATTGGTCAGGTAAACTTCCACACTCAAGCACGATGAAAATCGTGGGGTATGGGGTAATTGGCAGCCCTGCTGATTCTGGTTCAGTAAGTCTAGGTTCGAGTCCTGGTACCCCAGCGCAGTACACAACTTAATATGAAAAGTTGATATGGAAAGGGTTGGTTATCTTCACATCGAAGATCAATCGACTAGTCGTCTGGCCCCGTCGTCTAGCGGCCCAGGACTCTGGCTTCTCAAGTCAGCTACGAGGGTTCGAATCCCTTCGGGGCTACAAAAGATCGGTGCCGTCACTCAGTTAATCTGAATGGCGGCACTTTTCTATTCCTGCATCCCTTCTTCTCATACCATTTATCGGTAGCCTCATCTCATGTCATTACGCTTTAGAAAGTCGATGAAGCTCATGCCGGGGGTTCGTCTGAATTTCGGCAAAGAAACTGTCGGATTATCTTTCGGTGTTCCAGGGTTGCGATATACCGTCAATTCAAAAGGGCGCCGGACTTTCTCATCAGGTATTCCTGGCACTGGTCTTTATAACGTCGAAACCTTAAGTGGCGGAACCACATCACGCCGTAAGAAAGCTGCCGCAGAAGAAGAGGTGCAACAAGTACCTGTCGTGCCACCTTCTCCTAGCCTCTTTGCTCGTCGCTCTGAAGTTAACTTTCATGACTTCTTAAATGATATTTACAACTACGAACATCCAGATAGCGCTGAAGAAGTCTTACGTAAAGCTGCAGCCTTAAAAGAGAAGTATCCTGATTTACATTACCCGCTTCGGCTTATCTGCTTTGTTCATGCAATCACAACTGAGGAGTTTAAAGAGATTGCCATTGAATGGGGAGCCGAGCTCTGGGAGAACCGTGCAGCTGCCTTTGATCACAAACTCTCTCGTAAATACCTCAAAGGTATTTACCCACAGACACGAATCTCTCCAGGTATCTGGACAAGACTTTCATATGACGAGCAGATTCTCGGCTTTATCTGGGTAGAGGTAATGCAAGATCAAAAGCGTTATCAAGAAGCGATGGATACCTTGCTCGATATGGTTCCAGACCAGCTCGTCGCTGTTTCATTAGCTGACCTTGAGATCACCATGAAGGATTACGACGGCGCTATCGAGACCACCGAAGATATCGAGAACGTCGATGACGCTACAGCTATGTTGTTGGTTCTCCGTGGTGTTGCCTTTCGAGAGAAGAACCTCAACGATGCAGCAATCGAATGCTTTAAACGCGCACTGGCCAATAAAGAAAATAGCGAAGAAGTCAAACATCGAGCCCTCTACGAGCGCGCTCAATCACTCATTAAGGCAGGCAAGAAAGCTATGGCCCGCAAAGATCTTGAGAAAATTCTCGTAGATGACCCAAACCACGAAGCCGCACTTAAATCACTAGAAACTATCGATTAATAAAGAAGAAATCCCGCAGAAGATTTCTGCGGGATTTCATGTAGCTCGATATTTCCAAGCACGTGTGTGACTCACCAATCGAAGAATATCAGTATCTTCACTTCATACACATCGTGTTTGTATCCACAATCTAACTTCTTCCACATTTCTTTTTCTTCTTCGGTGCCTATCTTTCCATCCGGTGCCGATGTAGCTCAACGGATAGAGCACGAGTGTGACTCACTTCGAGGTTGCGGGTTCGAATCCCGCCATTGGCACCCCGCTTAGTAGCCCTGGGATTTCGTCACTCGGGGCTACTTTGCTGTGGTCCAAAAAAATCTGCAGAGTCGCTGGATAGTATGAAGTAGGGGATGCCTTAGTACCATTGGGCGGTGAAAAGAATCTTCCTCGTACTTTTAAGCCTCATAGTTCTTGGGGCTACAAGCACAGCGCCTTCTCGAGCGGTTTCTTTTCCTGATAATCCAGAAGTCACCTTTGCCCAGGCACCATTTCTTGTCAGTCTTTGGTCTGTTGATCCTGAAACGTATGAACGCGAAAGCAACTTTTGTTCGGGGGTCCTGATTGATAGCCGCACCTTTCTCACCGCGGCCCATTGCGTTTCAGGGAGATCAAATTTTGTCGTGGTTTCTAATCAAGGTACTAAATTTGAACGGGGAGAAGTCTTATCGGTGTATGACTTCCGGGTCCATCCACGTTATAGCAAGAGCACAAACCTAAACGATATTGCCGTTGGAATCTTAAATTTTCCAGCTCGATACAACAGCAAGGTTCTGGAGAACACTCAAAAAGCAGGAGATTTCTCTAAGACTTCGAACCAGATCTTTGGGTGGGGCTTGGATCAAAACGAAGATGACACAGGTTTTCCAATGAGCGCCAAGCTCAATGATTTCTCTAAAAGCGGCAAGAAGTATTATCGAAATTTCAATATTCAGACTCAGATTGCTGCAGGAAAATACAATAAAGTAGAGAACAACTTCTCTGGCGCATGCTTTGGAGATTCGGGTGGACCGCTGATTGCTTACCATCAAGGAAAACCAAGCGTCATCGGAATAACGAGCTATATCTCGGCACGGGGCTGCGATGTTGCAGTTCCGACAGTATTTGCGCGCGTGAAGTTCTACCTTCCATTTATTAAATCCAGCGTCGCAAGCCTGGTAGCTCGATTTAAGGCTGAAGAGACAAACTTTCCAAATCTCGATGAGGTTTCATTGCTACCTGATACCGATTCTTATTTGACTCGATATAGCGAATCAAGTTCGGCGTACTCAAGTGCGACCTTGCAAGAAGGTGGTGGCGTGAGCGAAGCCGCTGACATTAAATCTGTAATGCTGCAGGCATTTAAGACCAGTGGCCCTGAGTATTACGATTTCTCAATCAATGCCTACACATCTAAGCCAATTGAATCGTGCATTGAAAGACAAAAAGGTAAGTGGTTAGTCCAGGTAGCACTTGATAGCCGCCAAAAGGTTGATTTCGCTTTTGAGATAAATCCAGGAACCGGTTGTTACACCCCAGATAAAACTGTCTATGATGCTGAAACGATTCTGGTCACCCCGCCGGCAGGGGGAGTCTGTAATGATATTGGCGTTAAGCCTTGGGGCACCAGTGAGAAAAATGCCTCAACAAAAACAAAGATTGATTCATTTTCTTTCTTCTTCTTTAAACCTTGTCTTGGAACTTCAAAGAAGATCTGGATACGTATTGACCACACAGTTGATGGCAGGGGAGATATTGAACCTGGATTAGATATGTGGGCCGGGCCTTTCAGCACCGAACCCCCATCATCTAAATAATTCAATCAACTACGCAGAAGTTCCTCAAAGTCAGTGATGCGCAAGTAATCCTTAATGCATTGCACTGAACGAGATGTCGCCTTTACCTTAGAGAGATAGAACTTCGCCTCCCACTGCTCGCGCGGGATGTAGTGCATCTTTTGCCATGATGGCACGCTCTCAAAGAGTGTCCGTGCCTGAAGATGCGCCCAGTCACTAAGAGACTGTGTCTCATTAATAAAATTCATCATCTGCTCAACAGCCTTCTCTTGCTCTTCAGGTGTTGCCTGAATCGGAACACCGATTGAGTTCATAATCGAATGACGACCCAAAGCCAGACTGACTCCATATTTAGTTTTGAGTGATCTATTGAATTTAAGGCAACTCTCGCAAGCTTCCCAAGACCAGCGACTTTCGCCGCCCACAACAACTGCGGCACATAAGTAGCAGAGGTGAAACCCACTCGGACAATCAACACCTGGGTATGCCTGGTACGGCACACATCTACAGCGTTGCTTACCTTGTCCAAGTGAAGTGGGATAGAGACAAGTAGTGCAGATAAATAAAGACATAAGAAATCAACCCAACTGGGCTCTTAAATGAGAAGAGACCCGCTACTTCCGGCGGTGTCTTTCATCGCCGGCAGGTTTTCCTTTAGGGCCACCGAAGGCAGATCGTCTGCGGAGGGCACTAAGCAAGCTAAAGGGCTTGGCGCTTAGTTCTTAACCTAAACAAAAGATAGCAGGGGATACCGACAGATGGTCAAATCAAATTAGAAGCGCGAGAGAACTAAATGCCTGCATTCTCAATAACCTTTACATGCGCGCCGTCGCCACTTTCCTTAGTGACTAGTAACTGCATAGGGATACGTTGCTTCATCTCTTCAACGTGGCTAATAAGCCCAATCATGCGCCCTGATTCACGCAAGGCATCGAGTGATTGCATTACCTTCTCAAGATACTCAGGATCCAATGTTCCAAAACCCTCATCGATAAAGAGTGATTCAAGAGAGCGACCGCCTGCTTCATTTGTGACAACATCAGCTAGACCAAATGCCAGCGCGAGGGATGCAGTGAAGGTTTCTCCACCAGATAGCGTTGAAGCATCACGGGTTCCTTGGTTCCAGGCATCAAAGACTGAGATTGAGAGATAGTTCTGCCCTGCGCCTTTGCGGTTAGGGTTTGGCTTTAGTGTGAACTGCCCGTGGGTCATTTCTTGTAGTCGCTGATTTGCATAGGTAAGAATCTGTTGCAGGCGATGACCAAGATAGAACTGCACCAACTGTACACGCTCACCGGTCTGGCCGTTGAGATGCAATGAAAGTTTTCCGTACTTCTCCACATCAATACTGGCTGCAGCAAGTGCTTTCTCTGCTTTGCGAAGTTCTTTCTCAATAGCGACCAATTGCTTCTGTAGCGCCTTAACTCGCTCTACCGCCTCTTTCATCTCGATGCTGAGATTTTCGGCATTACGATGCGCTTGCTTTGCTGCAATGTGATCAGGAATTTCTTCATTAGAACCATCATCGAGAGCACCCACGGTATCGGTCGCGGTATTGAAGGCCTTCAGTAGTGGCTCGTACTTGGTTTCAAGACCTTTTAGGCGTGCAATTTCTGCAGTGGGCTTAGCAATATCAATTAATTCGATTTCAGCATCTTCGGCAATTTTCAGCGCCTTCAAAAGCGCCACAACGGTTTTATTTGCACCCTTGAGCGCTTCACTCGCTGTAGCTTCTTTTGCAGTGAGGTCGGTTAACTTATCTTGGTCGCCCTTCTGCTTATCCTCTAAGACCTTTAACTTATCGCGCTTCTTCTTTAATTCGCTCGCTTCGTTGACTAGCGCACTAAGCTTCTTATCAAATTCAGCAATTTGCTTTTCAACATCTACTCGCTTTGCTCCCGCTGCATCGCCCAGGTCAACTAACTTCTCACTTGCAACCTTGAGATCACTTTGCTTATCACTTAAGGCCTTGGTTGCTTTCTTTAATACATCTTGCGCCTTATCGACCTGCTCTTTTGTAACTGTGCCATGGCTAGTTGCAGGGTGCGGGTGATCATGAGAACCGCAGACAGGACAAGGAGCACCATCACTTAACTTAGCTGCCAGAACAGATGCGGCCTCTGCATCAAAGGTATTTTGTGCCTTGATATAGGCAGCTTCAGCGTCCTTCTCTTTTTTCTCTAAATCTTTAACCTCTGTATCAAGGGCATTAATCTGCGCTCGTAATGTGTCAGATTTTGTAATCTTTTCAAGAGAGCCATTGAGCTCCTTAACCGCTGCCTTAATTTTCTCTTGCTCAGCCTCTGGATTAGCTTCAGAGGTAGTGGCTTCCTTTAGCTCTTTAATCTCCGCCAAAGAATCTTTCGTTGATTCCTGCAGTTCCTTAAGCTGATTTGCTGCTTTGTTTTGCGCCGCAGTTAGCGCAGTGACGTTCTTGCGTTCTTCAATTAGGTCATTGAATTTGCTATTGGATTCTGTAGCCGCAGTAATCTCTTTTTCAAGGGCGCTGATCGAGCTATTAATTGTTGCAACGACTTTATCGTTTGCAACTTTCAGAGCCACGCTCTCCTTATTCTTCTCGCGCCAGTCATCGAGCGCCTTCTTTGCGCTATCTAAGTTCTTCTTTGCTTCCAGCACCTTGGCAGAGCTATTGAATTTTGCCTCGGCTTCAATTGAAATCTTGAGGGCTTTCTCTTTATCTTTTTCAGCTTTATCAAAGCGAGCGGTTGCGGCAGTAATCTCGGCTTCAAGGAGTTCTAGATATGCCTTAGTTGCATCCGCCGTCGCTGGAATATCAGTATCGAGGTCATAATCCTCATCTTGATACAAGGTATCGAAAGTAGTCTCAATACTGTTTTGCTCATCTGCAACAGCGACCTTCGATGCATCTTGCACCTTATTGGCTCCGTCATATTGATTCTTAAAGTGCGTCATTAGCTTTGCAAAGAGCGCCACTTCATCGCTAAAGAGCGCCTCAAGAATTACGCCTCGATCCTTTGGAGACGAGCGCAAGAATTGGGCAAAGTCACCTTGGGGAAGCAGAATCAACTTAAAGAACTGACTCGAATCCATTCCCATCAAACGCGCTATCTCAACATTTGCCTCAGCCGGCGTATCGGCAAGTGGAGCCCAATCCCCATTAACTAGTTGTAGAACTTTGAGTTCAGACTTTCGTGTTGTTGTTCCTTCGCCACGCGCCTTAGGGGCTTCGTATTCTGGCTTGCGGTAAATCTTTAACCGCTTACCTTTGACAGACATTTCAAGTTCGACAAAGGTAGGAGTATCTATCTTTGCAAAGTCAGAGCGGTAGCTCTTCGCTACAGATTTACGCGACCCCGGTAGGACTCCATAGATAGCAAATGAGATTGCATCAAGAATCGAAGTCTTACCCGCACCTGTACGGCCATGGATCAGAAAGAGACCACCCGAACTAGACAACGCATCAAAGTCGATTACTTCTTCGCCACCGTAAGAGAGAAAGCCAGAGATAGTTAACTTATGAGGTCTCATGCGTCGACCTCCTCTGGTGCATCCTCTTCATCGTGGGTGCACTCATCGCCTTCGTAATTTTCGATAGGAGCGCCGGCTTGAATACGTTGGATAGCCGCCTGAATTTCTTTGGTCTCCCACGCATCCGCTGAGTAATTTCTAATCTCGGTTAAGAAGGTGCCCACTAGATCTTCTGGGCTCATCAACTTGATCTCTTCGAAGTTTTTTGTCTCTAGTTCAATCGCTTCGGTATAGAGCTCGACGATAAAGCCAAAGCGGTCAGCCAGGGCAATTTTTGGATTCACAGGTGGGCGTTCATCCTTAATGCGAATCTTTACAAACTGATTCTCAAGGTCCTTATATTTTGCCGACTTCAGTAAATTCTCCATCGTATCTTCGAGCACGTGCATCGTTTTATAGACCGGTGACGGTATCTCTTTAACCTTTACGCCATCTTTATCAATGTCGACTAGATAAGAAACCTTTGAGACATCTTTCTCTGAGAACGAATAAGGAAGCGCTGAACCTGAATAACGAATATGGTCTTCAATCACTTTTGGCTTATGTAAATGGCCCAGTGCTGCGTAATCAAACCCCTTAAGGAGTTCTAGGCTGGCTTGTCCCAAACCACCAATATTGGTATCTGAATCCGATGGTTCACCCCCGGCATACCAAGCATGTGACATCACAATAGTTTTACTTGCTTTCACATCTTTGCGATGCACCGCAATTCGTTTCATCGCTGCATCAAGAACTGCATGATGGCTAGCAGGTGGCAACTTTCCTTCAGCATCGCGTTCAAGCAATAGGCCAGCAGTTGAATAAGGATCAAGATATGGGATTCCATAAATTGCCAACTTGCCACCGTCATAATCAATGAGCGCGGGTCGAGTGATGTCATCAACTGACGTGCGAATAAAGAGATTAGAGTTTTCAAATATCTCTTTACCGAAACCAAGGCGGCGAGCAGAGTCATGGTTACCGCTACTGATTGCCACCTTGGTAAGTTTTGTTAGCTTTGATAGCGCGTAATTTAGAAGATCAATTGATGCTAGTGATGGCATAGAACGGTCATAGACATCGCCCGAGATAAGTAGGACATCAACCTTCTCGCGCTTTACGACTTCAATGATGTGATCGATAAAGACCTGCTGAGGATCATGCAGGTCAAAGCCCATGAGCGAACGCCCAAGGTGCCAATCTGATGTGTGAAGTATTCTCATTGTTCTTGTCTCGCTAGCCCTTTAACCATATCCATAACTTGCGCGGTGGCGACAATAACTAATTTATCGCGCGCACGGGACATTCCAACATATAAAACATCTTTAGGGTCGACCTCACTATGGAAATTATCCACAGCCAAAACGACTACGGGACGTTCTAGCCCTTTAAAGCCACCGACAGTGCAGTAAAAAACTTCATCATCTTCCCAGAGCGAACGCCAGTGGTCATTGCGATCTTTATCGGCGCGATTGGCATGTTCAGGGTGGCGATGTTGAGTTGTTAATAGGGCTATTTCACGTGGCCCCCAGTTTTCTACATCAACCAAACGCTCTACCTGATCATCGGCAACTTCGAATACTTCTTCTTCGCTGTCAGCCAGCACGTATTCGATTTCAAATGAATGTGGGCCCTTTGCAATTGCCGGACGATCAATGAGCTGCGCCACCGCCTTAGCAATCTGCTGCGAATTACGGAGGTTCTCATTCAATCTAAAGTGGGCATAGTTGCCGGTTGGGGCAGGACGATCTCCAAAGACCTGCTGCTGATCATCGCCGAAAAGCGCCATCTGCCCTGTAGCCGAATCAACCAGAGATAGCTCTAGTGTCTGCCACCACGAAGGCATAAAGTCCTGCGCTTCATCGATAACAAATGCATCAAATCTCTTTGAGTTATCTAGTGCTGCAGCCTTTGCCAAGAGGTCATCGCGATATGGATCTTGCTCTACATCATAATTAATCGGCGAACCAGCTGTGGATCCGATATAGCTGGCAAAATCATGAAAAGTGCCTACAAAGTTAACTTTTGATTCATCAGCTAATTCATTGTTTTTGATATGCATATAAGAAG
>JBIKSV010000040.1:0-9703 GCA_044348425.1 Candidatus Planktophila sp.
TTCCAGATTGAAGTACCAGAAGAAGAAGTCGTCGAATTCAAAAACGGCGCTCGTAAGGTTGTTAAGCGCAATGTCTACCCAGGTTATGTCTTGGTCCGCTTGGATCTCACCGACGAATCTTGGTCAGTTGTTCGCAATACTCCTGGCGTAACAGGCTTTGTTGGAAACGCTCACAATCCAAGCCCACTCACACTCGATGATGTCGAGAAGATTCTTGCACCACGTCCATCAAAGAAGGGCGACAAGGTTGAGGCGAAGGATATTGACTTCACAATCGGCGAATCAGTCACCGTTATGGATGGCCCATTTGCAACGCTTCCAGCCAATATTTCAGAGATCATGCCAGAGCAAGCAAAGCTCAAGGTATTGGTATCTATCTTCGGTCGCGAGACTCCAGTAGAGCTGAGCTTCAGCCAAGTACAGAAGATCAATTAAATTTACCGCTAAAAAACCAAGGTAATACGAGAGAAAAAGAGAAGACGAAATGGCACCAAAGAAGAAGGCAACGGGCTTCATTAAGCTCCAGATCCAAGCTGGCGCAGCTACACCTGCTCCACCAGTGGGTCCGGCGCTTGGTCAGCACGGCGTAAACATCATGGAGTTCGTCAAGGCGTACAACGCTGCGACTGAAAGCCAAAAGGGTCAGATCATTCCGGTTGAGATCACTGTCTATGAAGATCGTTCATTCACCTTCATTACAAAGACTCCACCAGCATCACGTTTGATCTTGAAGGCAGCAGGAGTCGAAAAGGGCTCAGCTATTCCTCACAAGACCAAGGTTGCAAATATCACTATGGCTCAGGTCAAAGAGATTGCAACAACAAAGATGGAAGATCTCAATGCAAACGATATCGAGGCAGCAGCCAAGATCATCGCAGGAACAGCTCGCTCAATGGGTATCACTGTCTCTGCATAAATAAATCTGTATAAGCAAAACAAACAAATTGTTTGTGGGAGAACCGCGCTGGTTCGCTAACCACAACCCGAACTGACTGTAGAAGGTCAGAAAGAAGGAAGAAATGAAGCGCTCAAAGAAGTACAACGAAGTAGCTGCAAAGGTCCAGAAGGATCACCTTTACACACCACTTCAGGCAGTAACACTTGCTAAAGAAACATCAACAACAAAGTACGACTCAACTGTTGAGGTAGCTCTCGTCCTCGGCGTTGATCCAAAGAAGGCAGACCAGGCAATTCGTTCAACTGTGAACTTGCCACACGGAACCGGTAAGACCGCTCGCGTTTTGGTTTTCGCGAATGGTGAGCGCGCTGATGAAGCTCGCGCAGCTGGTGCAGATATCGTCGGTGGAGATGACCTCATCGATGAAGTCTCAAAGGGTCGCTTGGACTTTGATGCTGTTGTTGCAACACCTGACTTGATGGCCAAGGTTGGTCGTCTAGGTAAGGTGCTCGGAACACGTGGCTTAATGCCAAACCCAAAGACAGGAACAGTGACCACTGATGTCACTAAGGCTGTTAACGACATCAAGGGTGGAAAGATCGAGTTCCGCGTTGATAAGAACTCAAACCTTCACTTCATCATCGGCAAGGTTTCTTTCTCTGCAGAAAAGCTTGCTGAGAACTACGCCGCAGCTCTTGAAGAAGTTCTTCGTGTGAAGCCAAACTCTTCAAAGGGTCGCTACATTCAGAAGGCTGTTGTCTCAACATCAATGGGCCCTGGAATCGCTGTCGATCCAAACCTCACACGCGAACCATCAGCTAACTAAAACTAAGTAATTCACAAGAAGGGCCTCCGCTTAATGTGGGGGCCCTTCTTCTTTTTATTCCATATCATCAGCACATGGCATCAGTTGTAGAGACAGCACCCCTCGTACTTAATGTCGGGGCGGTACTTCTTGTTGCCGCAACAAGTGGCTTGGCAGCTCGTAAAGTTGGCCTGCCTGCGATTGTTGGTTATTTAGTTACAGGACTTCTTGTTTCACCATTTACCCCAGGACTTGTTGCTGACAGTAATCAGATAGCTCTCCTCGCCGACATCGGTGTCGTCTTACTCCTATTTGAAGTAGGAATAGAGATTGACTTGCGCCGCATCAAGCGAGAGCAAGGCGCACTTCTCTGGGCTTCTCCTCTGCAAGTTATTCTGGGGACAGCCATTTGTATGCCGCTTTTTCTTGCACTCGATATTTCGCTCTATGGTTCGGCGCTCTTGGCGTTATCCGTTGCCATGTCATCAAGTGTGGTCATCGTAAACATCACACGAAGTCGCCGACGAACAACAAGTGTTTCAGTAGAAGATTCGTTATTGGGCTGGAGCGTTCTTCAAGATATAACAGGAGTCGCACTCGGCGCAGTCATCATTGCAATTCTTGGCAACTCTGGAGAATCACCACTTGAATCCATCTTTGGTCTTATCGGATTTGCAGCATCCGCATATGTTTCGTCAAAGCTCTTGCCCTATCTATTGCGGGCAATTCGCTGGGAACACGATCTCTTCCTTATTTACTCGGTTGCATTTGGTCTCTTTATCGCTGCGCTAGGAACGGTGCTATTCAGTATTCCAATGGCTCTTGCTTCATTCGTAGCTGGCCTTGCCATCAATCAGAGCCGCGATACCGATGATGTCCGTAAGGCCGTCCTGCCATTTAGAGATCTCTTTCAAGTTCTATTCTTTGTTGTAATTGGCTCACTTGTTCAACCTGATTTAATCGTGGAGGCACTTCCATTTGCCGCCGTTCTGTTGGCAGCTATGTTCGCTTTCAAAACTTTCCCGTCATATCTCTTTGCTCGTTTTGGAAAGATAAGTGATAGCCCAGCTCAGCTTTCGGTGGGCCTGAGTCAGGTGGGAGAGTTCTCATTCGTTCTGGGAAGCGCCGCTCTCGTTGCAGGTGCAATCACGAAAGTTCAATTCACGGGGATGCTCTTGAGCGTTATCGTCTCGATCATCATCTCGACCTTGGCCGTTCGTCGCGCCAGCCGTATTTCACGCTCAATTTGACCCTTCCGCCAGCCGACAAGTAACCTACGGGCATAACCAAAGACCGCAGGTCTTGGTCCGCAAGGTCCAAGATAATTGAGGAATCTCAGCCCGCGTAGGTGTTCACATTAATCCGTGCGCATTTACGCGTCACGGATTTTTTATTGCCTGCAGTCACCTGAACAAACTAGTGAAAGGTGAACCGAATGGCTCGCCCAGATAAAGTAGCAGCAGTTGCTGAACTGACTGAAGATTTCAAGTCAGCTACAGCTACATACCTCACCGAATATCGCGGTCTAACCGTGACTTCGATGAAGGAGCTACGCCGCTCACTTGGTCCAGATACCAAGTACAGCGTCGTAAAGAACACACTCACAAAGATTGCAGCAAAGAACGCTGGCATTGACATCTCAGATGATCTTCTTGCCGGTCCATCAGCGCTTGCATTCATCAAGGGCGATGCAATCGATGCAGCTCGGAACATGAAGAACTTCCAGAAGGAGAACCCACTACTTGTTATCAAGGGTGGAATCTACGAAGGTAAGTTCGTTTCAGCAGCAGAGATCATGAAGCTCGCAGACCTCGAGTCACGCGAAGTACTTCTTGCAAAGCTTGCTGGTGCTATGAAGGGATCGCTTGCTAAGGCAGCGCGTACTTTCGATGCACTTCGCATCAAGATGGAAGCAGGAGCTCCAGCAGCACCTGTCGCCGAAGCCGCTCCAGCTCCAGTAGCTGAAGAAGCTCCAGTAGCAGAGGCAGCACCAGCTGCTGAAGCAGTTGTAACAGAAGAAGTTGTCGCTGAAGTTGCTGCAGAAGCAACAGATGCAGCAGAAACTCCAGCGGAATAAGAAAAGGAAACAATTAAAATGGCAAAGCTCTCACAAGCAGATCTATTGGCACAGTTCAAGGAGCTCACACTCGTTGAGCTTTCAGAGTTCGTTAAGGCATTCGAAGAAGAATTCGATGTCACAGCAGCAGCTCCAGTAGCAGCAGCAGGCGGCGCAGCACCAGCAGGTGGAGGCGCAGCAGAAGCTCAGGACGAGTTCACAGTTATCCTCGAGAATGCAGGCTCACAGAAGATTGCAGTTATCAAGGAAGTACGTAACCTCAACTCAGCTCTTGGCCTTAAGGAAGCTAAGGATCTCGTTGATGCGACTCCTGCAGTTCTCCTCGAGAAGGCAAACAAAGAGACAGCAGACAAGGCAAAGGCAGCTCTCGAAGCAGCTGGCGCAACTGTCACACTTAAGTAATTTATCTAGGAGTAATTCCGTCTTACTTAAAGCAAAACCCCGTACCGATTGGTGCGGGGTTTTGCTTTACCAGAATTAACGATTATTGATTCTCTTCTGAGTTGCAACGAGGACATTAAGTGAAGTAGATGCCGTGTAGGAACTGTTGCTTGGTTTCAGCGAAGCTTTCAATACAACTGGTCCATGTGTGGTTGGCTTCCATCTGCAAACAGCAGAGGTAGAGGATGCATCAACATTGATACACCCTGCAATTCGTTTTCCATTAGCCGTAAACATAACTTTGCCTGGCTGGCTGACGGTTGCAGTTAGTCTAAATCCAACACCCTTGTAAACAACGGAGCTTGAATCCGAAATTTCAAGTGAAATAGTCGTCGCCACCTCAACGAAGGTAACTCCCGCTGCGGCTTCTGCGAGTAGCGGTCCTGTAGTTGATCCAGTTACCGAATTTGCACCTAAGGTTAAAACCGTTGTTCCGACACCGCACGAAGTAAGTGTGATTGAGTAATTGGCACCTGTTCCATTAGGCGCTCCAATTACACATGATCCTGAACCGGAACCCGAAACAGTAAAGTCGGAGGTAGTTAGTCCGCTGACTGATTCTACAAATTGTAAGTCGTACGTTATTGAACCATTGGACGAAGAATTTGATCTAGGTGAGAATGAAGATACGTTACTAGCACTTGGATCGGCAGATGCGATCAAGACATAAGTTGATGACCCAAAACAGTAGCCCATTGCTTGATCACCGTAAGCATTAGATGAAAAGTAGCTGTCAGCAGATTTTGTCCATCCGCCACCGGTGATTGTTGAGTATGGAACATTTCTTTGAACCCCTGATGGATAGTACGTGGGCGCTGCAGCCGTAAAACAGAGACGCGCAGCCGTTCCAGTGGTTATGTCTGCTCGATTTCCGATACGCCCACCTGGAGAGACGGTTGTGGAGGACATTTTCCAGGAAAGTCGAGATGAACTAGAGCCTGGGGAACAGTTGAGGTCGTAGCTTGTCCCACAAATGTCATATCCACGGCTTGCATCAATATTCACAGTTGCATTGGGAGAGAAACCAAATGAGAACCTATCTCTCCAATACCAGTAGGTTCCATTTGAGAGAACTGTGTTATTGCCTGTTGTAAATGAACTCATCGCTTCACTTTTTTTGCCGGCAGCAAGCAACGTAACTGTCGTTGGAAGAGGACTAACACTTCCCGTATGCCACGCTACTGCCTTTGGCAGCGACACGAAGAGCGATGTTGCGAGGAGCATGAATGCCACAACGCTAGAAATGCCAGACTTAAGCCTAGATATCATTTCTTCACATATCCCCTCGGGCACTTAGTTTGTTCTGTGTAGTGAATGATAACGCTGTTGTTCTTTATGCAAGAGAGTGCGTTTTTTGAATAAACAGACACTTCTACGGCGATGTTGACAGGATGAAATAAGTTACTCCCCCAAGGAGTGTTTGCACTCAAGCTACATTTTCCCGGTTTGTTTGCCGTGACTTGACCACCAAGATCGCTTAATCCAAATTCGCGCGTTATTTGACAGTTGCCGATAGCAGTCCAACTAATGGTTTGACCGTATTCTGTAACGCGTGGAAGGGTGAGTATCTTTACCATTCCATTGCGCGCAAGCTTAAGAGACTTAGAAAGGGAGGAGAGAATGATGGAATCTCTGAGTTTTGCACTGGGTGGGTCTGATACAAAGTGTCCTTTTGTAATGATGTACCTGGGTAGATTCGCGGATTCGCCAGTAAGACGGCTGTAGGTATTGTCCTTAGCCACGAGTACGACTTCTTGAATAGTGTGTTCTCCGTCAGTGCACCCAGAAGAAATAACAGCTACTGCTTGCCCCAACTTTGCTCTTGCATTATTGAGATATGAGCGCTCATTGCCCTCATGCCACTCTGCGGCATAAGTGAGGCACTCTCCCGCGACTTGGATAAAGTGAAATTGATCTTTTGGGAGGTCAGTGGTTAGTTCAAAAAAAACAAGGTCACCGGGCTTAAATGGACCTTGGGAAATCAGACTTACATTAGAGATTGAAAAACTGGTCGAGGGCACACTTCCGGTCTCATGGGCTTGCACGCTGTGCGAGGAAATGAATAGAAGGCTTGTGACCAGAGAGCCGATCAGCAACGCTGATTTTGACCTCATCCTTTCTCTCATGGCCCGAGTCTAAGGGTGATAAACAGGCTCAAAGTAGGTTACCCAGCTCAGAATTCTGTGGAAAAAGGAGACAAAGCGGGGGATTTGGGGGTATAAGCCCCCAGTTTGCCACGCTCAGGGGTGAGCCGATACTCTTGCCTTTCGCATTTTTACTACTTGAGGGTCTTTGCATATAGCGGCGGCGACCTTCTTGATGTGCGTTCCCAATTTAATGCTCACATTAAATGAACTTTGTCTGAAAGGACATCTCTTGGCCGCGAAAAAGAGTTCAGTTGCCCCCCGTCGAATCTCATTTGCAAAGATCCGTGAGCCCCTAGAGGTTCCTAATCTTCTTGCACTCCAAGTTGAAAGCGTTGATTGGTTACTCGGTAACGATCTATGGCGCGCTCGCTTGGCAGAGACCAACAATACAAACCGTGGAGAGCTTCCAACGAAGTCCGGTTTGGAAGAAATCTTTGAAGAGATTTCACCAATTGAAGATTTCCAAGGAACGATGTCGCTTTCATTCCGCGATCACCACTTCCTTGATCCAAAGAATTCTATTGAAGAGTGTAAAGAGCGCGATATGACATATGCGCAACCTCTTTATGTCACTGCTGAATTTACAAATAACGAGACTGGTGAAATAAAGTCTCAGACTGTATTCATGGGTGACTTCCCTGTAATGACACCACGTGGAACATTCGTTATCAACGGCACAGAGCGTGTTGTTGTATCTCAGATTGTTCGCTCACCTGGTGTTTACTTTGAACGCCAAATTGAAAAGACATCAGATAAAGATGTATTCACTGCAAAGATCATTCCTAGCCGCGGTGCTTGGCTTGAATTTGAAGTTGATAAGAAAGACCTCGTTGGCGTTCGTATCGACCGCAAGCGTAAGCAGTCAGTAACAGTTTTCCTTAAGGCACTTGGTTGGACAGAAGAGCAGATCCGCGAAGAGTTCGGTGACTTCGAATCAATGATGGCAACTCTTGATAAGGATTCAGTAAAGACTCAAGATGAAGCGCTTCTCGATATCTATCGCAAGATGCGTCCAGGTGAGCCTCCAACAAAGGAAGCTGCACAGAACCTCATTGAAAACCTTTACTTCAACCCAAAGCGTTATGACTTGGCCAAGGTCGGACGCTTTAAGGTCAATAAGAAGCTCGGTATGGAGCTCCCACTTGATGAGAAGCTACTTTCAATCTCAGATATCGTCGCAACACTTCGCTACCTCGTAGCGTTGCACCGCGGCGATCTCTTGATGGAATACGGCCGCGAAGTCCGCGTAGAGAAAGACGATATCGATCACTTCGGTAACCGTCGCCTTCGTACTGTTGGAGAACTCATCCAGAACCAGGTACGTATCGGTCTCTCACGTATGGAGCGTGTTGTTCGTGAGCGCATGACAACTCAAGATGTCGAAGCAATTACTCCTCAGACTTTGATCAACATCCGTCCGGTTGTTGCATCAATCAAGGAGTTCTTCGGAACATCTCAGTTGTCACAGTTCATGGATCAGACAAACCCATTGTCAGGTCTTACACATAAGCGTCGTCTATCAGCGCTCGGACCTGGTGGTCTCTCACGAGATCGTGCCGGCTTCGAAGTTCGTGACGTACACCCATCTCACTACGGACGTATGTGCCCAATTGAAACTCCTGAAGGACCAAACATTGGTCTTATCGGTTCTCTTGCAACATATGCTCGCGTTACAGCATTTGGATTTATCGAAACTCCTTACCGCAAGGTTGTTAAGGGCAAGGTCTCTGATGCAGTCGATTACTTAACTGCAGATGAAGAAGATGAGCACATCATCGCTCAGGCGAATGCTCCTTTGACAGCAGATAATCACTTCGCTGAAGAGCGTGTACTTGTTCGCCGTCGTGGTGGAGAAGTTGAATACATTCTTGCTGACGAAGTTGATTACATGGATGTTTCACCGCGCCAGATGGTTTCTGTTGCAACAGCAATGATTCCATTCCTTGAGCACGATGATGCAAACCGTGCACTCATGGGTTCTAACATGATGCGCCAGTCAGTTCCTTTGATGCGTGCAGAAGCTCCATTGATCGGTACAGGTCAAGAGTTCCGCGCAGCAGTCGATGCTGGCGATGTTGTGACTGCAACTAAGTCAGGTGTTGTTACTAACGTTTCTGCTGACGAAGTTACAGTCATGGCAGATGACAGCACTTATCAGACATATTCACTTCGCAAGTTCTCACGTTCAAACCAGGGAACGTCATACAACCAGAAAGTTGTTGTCTCACAGGGACAAAAGCTTGAGGTTGGCTCAGTAATCGCTGACGGTCCATGTACCGAAAATGGTGAAATGGCTCTTGGTAAGAACCTGCTCGTGGCATTTATGTCATGGGAAGGCCACAACTACGAAGATGCGATCATCCTTTCTCAGCGCCTCGTGCAAGATGACGTACTTACTTCAATTCACATTGAAGAGTACGAAGTTGATGCACGCGATACAAAGCTTGGTGCTGAAGAAATCACTCGCGATATCCCTAACGTTTCTGAAGAGGTCCTTGCAGATCTCGATGAGCGCGGAATCATTCGCGTCGGTGCAGATGTAGTTCCAGGCGACATCTTGGTCGGAAAGGTAACTCCTAAGGGAGAGACCGAACTGACTCCAGAAGAGCGTTTGCTCCGTGCAATCTTTGGTGAGAAGGCTCGCGAAGTTCGCGATACATCACTCAAGGTTCCACACGGCGAAAGCGGAAAAGTTATCGGCGTGAAGATCTTCGAATCAGAAGAAGGATTCGAACTCGCTGCCGGAGTTAATCAGCTTGTCCGTGTATATGTTGCACAGAAGCGAAAGATTCAAGACGGTGACAAGCTTGCTGGTCGCCACGGTAACAAGGGTGTTATCTCAAAGATTCTCCCTGTTGAAGATATGCCATTCCTTGAAGATGGAACTCCAGTCGATGTTGTCTTGAACCCACTTGGTGTTCCAGGACGTATGAACGTTGGACAGGTTCTTGAGATGCACCTCGGTTGGGTCGCAAAGACCGGTTGGGATGTTTCAGGAGTTGGCGAAGCATGGGCAGATCACCTCAAGTCAATCGGAGCAGAGAAGGGTGCGCCAGGAACTAACTTGGCAACACCGGTCTTCGACGGTGCACTTGAAGGAGAAATTTCTGGCCTTCTCTCATCAACACTTTCAAACCGTGATGGCGTACAGCTCATCGGTAAATCAGGTAAGGCAAAGTTATTTGATGGTCGCTCAGGCGAGCCATACCCAACACCAATCTCAGTTGGATACATGTACATCTTGAAGCTCCACCACTTGGTTGATGACAAGATTCACGCACGTTCAACTGGTCCATACTCAATGATCACGCAGCAACCACTCGGCGGTAAAGCAC
>JBIKSV010000036.1:0-10860 GCA_044348425.1 Candidatus Planktophila sp.
CCTAAAGTATTAAGGGTAGATAGCTGATCTATGAGATCCTGCGGACCATTAGCGCTCAGAAGCGGTTGAACATCGGAGAGACTGCCCCCAAGTATGTAGGCATTTGCTGCCATCTTGCCAATTGTTTTATGCGCATCTGAAACAGCGAGTGCGGTCTCTGCAGCATGTGCGGCAGCGGCTGTTGCTGCAGCTGTCGCAACATTGAGTTCCGCTTGAGCTTTTTGATAGAGGGCGCGAGCAGTCGCTGCTTTCGCAGTTAGTTCGCGCAACGTTTGGTTAGCTGAAGCAAGTTTCTTGGCTGCTGCATCTGCCGCTTTCTTCTTCGCGCTCTCTGCCTTCTTGGCAGCCTCAATCTCAGCCAAGGTAGGTTTCTTTGGTTTAGCCATTGCCGGTGTTGTGGCAAGGGTCAGCGAAGCCATCAAAATGAGGGCGATTGCTGAATTCTTGCGCATGAGTCAAGAATAAGTGAGGGAAGACCTCAATGCATCCGCTAGCGAGCTTGTGTCGTTAGTTAGCCACATCTCTCTTTGCAAAAAGAATCGCAGAGACGATTGTTCCAAGAAATACATAGGAAGTTCCCAGAGTTAGTGCATGAGTATATGAAATATCTGCGCTACCGCCGGCTGCAATTGTGTTGAATTGAGAGACAGGGGTCCATTTAGGAATGTTCTCATTCACAAAAAAGAGAAGACCTTCAAGGATCAGTGACCAGATAACGCCGATAGAAATCGAAGAAATTGGTGATCTAAATATCAATCCAAGCGTTATTCCCAAGACACCGAAATACACGATCGAGATAAAGATGTTAAGCGATGACCTTCCGATGGCTGCCAAACCTTCGCTGGTAAACCACATAGCCGTGGAAACCTTCGCACCATCCGAGAGAGAAAAGGCGATAGCAATACTGACTGAGATGTTTACGATTGCAATCAAGAGTGCAAAAGATTTCATCGCAGCAAACTTGCCTGCTAATAGCTTCAGACGAGCTGGTTGACGAACCAGGAGATTACGAAGGGTGCCGTATGTGTACTCCTGAGCACTTTGTGCAGCAAAGATACAGAGCGCGGTGATACCTAAAAAGAGGCCGACTTGTGAAACCGCAGTGATTGATCCAGATGCGCTTTCAAGAATTGGGCGCCCGATGCTAGTACCTCGATCAGCGTTGCCTTGTGGATTATCAATATTCTTATACATAAAAACAGTGACTAGCACCGTAAAGAATAGTGAGGATGCAAGAGAGCCGAGAACAAGAACTGGGCGACGAAGTTTGCGCCACTCTGCCAGAAATACTCTCAACATTAGCGGGCTCCTGTCATTTCGAAGAAAGTTTCTTCGAGGTTAGGCGTAGTTGGATTGAGTTGTGAAAGCACAATACCTGCTTCGAACGCGCTTCGATTTAGAGTAGCCGCCCATTCATGAGGACCTTCAATATGGGCCTCACCATGACGAATAACTGCTGGGTGACCAGCGGCGTGTGCAATTGCAACAACTTTCTCTAAATCCGAAACTACTTCTGTCTTTACGATAATTGTCGGCTTCTGCGCAATGAGTAGATCGCCGATTGGCCCAGAAAAAACAACTTCTCCTTTGCGAAGCATGACAATGTATTCAGAGATGATTTCAAGTTCAGAGAGCAAGTGAGATGAAACAAAAATTGTCTTTCCTTGGCTTGCTAATTTCTTAATGAGATCACGAACCTCTTGAATTCCTTCAGGATCTAAACCATTAGTGGGTTCATCCAAAATCAATAGCTGCGGATTAGGCAGAAGCGCTGCTGCAATTCCGAGTCGTTGTTTCATGCCGAGCGAGTAAGTTTTGTATTTATCTCCCCCGCGACCTTGTAGTCCAACTAAATCAATAAGTTCGCTAACGCGCTCTTGTGGGATATCACCCATTGTCGCTAAGACTCGTAAATTTTCTATTCCGGTGAGCGCCGGATAGAAAGCTGGGCCTTCGATCATCGCGCCTACGAGTGAGAGATACTTCTCGGGCTCTGAGACAGGAAAACCAAGGACCTGTGCGCTTCCTTCAGTTGGTGTTATCAAACCCAAAAGCATGCGAATTGTGGTGGTCTTGCCCGCACCATTAGGTCCAACAAAGCCACAGATTGTGCCTGTTGGAACAGAGAAAGTTGCCTCAGAGAGGGCGGCCAGGTTCTTATAACGCTTGGTTAAACCATGAACTTCAATAGCATTATTGATGACGGGTGCATTTGTGCTCATGGCCGAAACTCTACCTCTAGAATTCTGTCATGAGTAATGAGAGCTGGGGTTATCAACCACGCAATGAGCGACCTGCTCCAGATTGGGAGACCGAATCCCAAACTGATGCGGTCCGCGCGGGGTTATCCCGTACTGGATTCGGCGAAACGTCGGAGGCGCTCTTCTTAACGAGTGGTTTTACTTATTCATCCGCGCAAGAAGCTCTAGATTCATTTACTGATCAGACAGATCATTTTCTTTATAGCCGCTTCCATAATCCGACTGTCGATATGTTTGAGAAGAGACTTGCAGCGATAGAAGGTGCTGAGCTTGCGCACTCCTTTAGCTCTGGAATGGCAGCTGTCTTTGCTTCACTCGCCTGTTTAGTTGAAGCAGGCGATCACATTGTTGCCTCTGCTGCCATGTTTAGCTCTTGCCATGTTGTGATTACAGAAATTCTGCCAAAGTGGGGCGTGACATATGAGTTGGTGAAAGCTAATGACCTTGATGGTTGGGCTAAGGCGCTTTCCAAGCCAACTAAGGCTGTCTTTATCGAAACACCAAGCAATCCACTTATGGAGATTACAGATATTCGTGCAGTGAGCGAGCTGGCGCATAAAGTTGGCGCAACCGTCATCGTAGATAACGCAATGGCCTCACCAATATTGCAGCGCCCACTCGAACTCGGTGCTGATGTTGTTATGTACTCTGCAACTAAACATATTGATGGACAAGGTCGAGTCTTAGCTGGAGCACTCTTGGGTTCATTCTCATACATTCAAGAGAAGTTAGTTCCCTTTACTCGCCATACAGGTCCTTCGCTCAGCGCATTTAACGCCTGGGTCCTCCTTAAATCTCTCGAGACTATGGAGATGCGAGTAGAGCGGATGAACGCATCTGCACAGCAGATTGCTGAATTCTTAGAAAGTCGTTCGGAGATTAAGAGCGTGCGCTACCCAGGGCTTGCTTCTCATCCTGATGCAGCTGTAATCAAAAAGCAGATGACCGGCGGCGGCACCACAATTGGAATCGAATTTAAGGGCAGCCAGAAAGACGCTTTCAAGTTTATGGACTCGCTGCGCATCATCGATATCTCAAATAATTTGGGCGATAGCAAATCACTCATTACTCACCCATCATCGACAACTCATCGCCGCTTATCTCAAGAAGTCCAGGCAGGGATGGGAATTACGCCTTCCGTTGTTCGGTTATCGGTAGGCCTAGAGCATGTGAATGACTTGCTTAAAGATATAGATCAAGCACTCAAGAGCTGAGCAACCACCAAAAGAATTGAAAGCGCGGTCAAGTAGGTAATTGACCAGTGAAAGATTGCGCCCGCAACTTTATTGTAATTTTCTGAATTCTCTTTTAGGGCAAATAGTTGGAAAGTAAAGACTGCACCTAGTGCAACAGTTGCCATGAGAGTCCACACTGGCAGCTCGGCTAATTGAATAAGTGCTGTAGATGAGAGCACCATAGCAATCGTGTGAAACCACATCTGTCCAATAACATTTGCGCGGGTGGCAACAGAAGGCAACATGGGTATCCCAGCAGCCGAATAATCATCTTTATATTTAATTGCCAGTGCCCAGAAATGTGGTGGTGTCCAGAAGAAGATCACCATAAAGAATGCGACTGGAACCCACGATAAAGAATTTGTGACTGCAGCCCAACCAATCAGAACAGGCATACATCCAGCGGCACCGCCCCAAACAATATTCTGGGAAGTATGTGGTTTTAGAGCGATTGTGTAGACGATTACATAATAAACAATTGCAATTGCTGTCAGGATTGTTGCAAGCGGCGTTGTGAATTGATAAAAAATCACCAGAGATAACAACCCAATGAAGGTAGCGAAGATTGCTGCCTGCCTGCGAGAAACTACGCCAGTTACTAAAGGTCGCTTGGCCGTTCGCTTCATTAACTTATCGCGCTCAGACTCAATCACCATGTTAAATGCATTGGCTGAACCGGCTGCAAGAGTTCCGCCAACCAATGTCCAGAGAAGAAGAGTGATCGACGGAAAACCTTGCTCTGCAAGGACTACTGCAGGCACCGTTGTAATAATCAAGAGCTCGACCACGCGAAGCTTCATCAGATCGATATAGGCCCGCACTTTGCTCACGCGCCTAGCCTAATGGCGATTACCAGAAAGCTTCACGCTGTATCCCAGTACATTCCCAGCAACAAGCTTTATCTTCAACTTAACGAAAGGAGTCACCTATGACCCCGAACACATCTCCAAAGAAGCCCGCATGGTTTGTGCTGATTGAAAGCGATGCGCCTTCTGCGCAGGTTCGTAAAGTTGATAAGAAGTTGCCGGCTGCTACCGCTTTTGCAGCACTGGCGATTGTGGCCTCCGGCACATTCTTTGCTAGCGGTTCATCGACCTCTGAATCGCCCGCGACTAGCACTTTAGCCAGCAGCGCGGGTACTAACCCTGTTGATAATTCAGCGACTGACAGAGTGAATGACACAGCGAATGACGGAGTGAACGTAACAAGTGCAAAGTTAGCAGCGCCTCAAGCAGTAAATGCAATTGCCGATCCGAGCCTTAATGGTGGGGGTGACGATGATGGTGACGATGATGATTATGACGATGATGATTATGACGATGATGACAATCGTGAAGATGATGATGACCGAGGTGACGATGAAGAAGATGACGATTAAGATCAATCGTTAACTATTTGTTGCAGTAAGGCTCTCGTTCAAAACCGTACTCGTGTCGACTGGTAAAAATACAGGCAACAAAGGTTTTGCAATCTTGCCAAGCGCCTTATCCATACTGGCTCGCACTCGTTTTGTAATTGTGTAACTTCGGCTGTGTAGATCGGCGATAATTACAAAAATATAACTCTTATCCTCTGATGCAACATACCCGGCCAAGTTTGTCGTCCCATTGAGCGTTCCGGTCTTGGCACGCACCAACCCAATTGCATCTGGAGCAGTGTCGATAAACCTCTCAGATAACGTCCCAGTTACTCCCCCAATTGGAAGTCCGACAACTAATGGAAGTAGTTTCTCATCTCGAGATATAACCAAAAGAAGTTGAGAAATCTGTTGCGCTGTAACGCGATTTTCCCGTGAAAGACCGCTTCCATCTTTGACAACTAGATTCTTGGTATCAATACCTAGGCCAACCATTAACTTGCGAAAGACTTTTGCTACTCCATCATAATCGCGAGTAAAACCAGCTGCACTTGCAGCTGATCTAGCTATTCTCTCTGCTAAAACATTATCGCTCCACGTCATCATCCAGTCAGTCATGACCTGCAATGTTGGAGAAGTTGAGTAAAGAATTTGGTTGAGGGATAACTCTTTTGCCTTACTCTCACTAACCTTCTGCAATGAAATGGCTAAGTTACGTTCTTTAAAGTATGTCTTGAAACTAGCAACATCTTGAGGATAAAGATTGCTGTAATACAAAGTTGTGCCATCGTAATTACCTGCATTTGCATTACCTAAAGCGCGCATTGCGCTAAATGCAAACTTGCCCAGCGAAGTGCGCTTTAACTTATTTGCTTGAGTGGTGCTAAACGTTGTCCAAGGATCTAGGGCACCTTGGACAACTACCGTTTTTGAATCAACTCCGAGCCAAAGTGAGGTTGTATACGAATCACTAGGTGAGAGATAGGTATATGCCGCTGCTCCGGTAAGTAACTTGATAACAGAGGCAGGCTTGCGCCCCACTAGAGAATTCTTCTCAAAAACTACTTCTCCGGTTGATTCATCAACCACAATGACTGCCGGATTAGCTAAATTACTATTTTTTACCAATTGGGTAAATGCAGCTTTAACTGCTGCGGGTTGAGCCGCTAGAGCAGAGTGTGGCTGTAGAGCACTGATCCCAAAAAACAGGGTAAGTACAGTTACAGCCTTTCTACTCTTCACCTAAATTACCAACCAACAGCAATAACAATATTTGCCACAGTCAAAGCGAGCATCGTGCCCCAGACCCAGCTCTTTAACTCTTCTTTCTTCAGATTCTTATATCCAAGGAAGAGTATTGCCGCGAGAACCAAAGTTTTAACTCCAACTTTCATGTGATCCAGTACCTCATCGGGCTTAGCTTCTGCATAGAGACCGACCATGACGATTCCTGCAACCAAGGCAGTGAGTCCGGCGTGAGTAACCCCAGGGCTTAATTTGCGGGGGTTCTTAGTAATCTGAGATAACAAGAGGCCCAAGATTCCTAAAATGGCGATTATGTGAATGGCGAGTGCGATATAAAAAATAGTCTTCATGCAGATTAGTTTAGAGTGCTCTTATGGAAATCAACACACCCGCAGAGATTGGACCCGGTGAATTTTTCCCGGTGGTGGGAGTAGGCCCCCATCCTTTGCCTTTGCCGGTTGGAGACCAATACGATCCTGAACTTTTAGAAAAAGGTGACCGACGCAACGTTCTCGATCATTACAGATATTGGTCGGTCGCTGCAATCGTCGCTGACCTCAACACCAAGCGTCATAAATTACAGATTGCAATCGAAAATTGGCAGCATGACCTCAATATTGGTTCTGTTGTAAGAACAGCAAATGCCTTTAATGTTTCAGCCGTTCATATTGTAGGTAAGCGTGATTGGAACAAACGTGGTGCGATGGTTACCGACCGCTATCTCACAGTAATTCACCATCCAACTATCGAAGATTTCTCAAGATGGTGCCACGATAACGACCTACCTATTATTGGAATTGATAACGTACCAACTTCTAAGAATTTAGAGGGATCAAAGCTCCCAGAAAGCTGTGTACTTCTCTTTGGTCAAGAAGGAGCCGGTATGTCAGATGAAGGAATTGCAGCGTGCTCAGTGCTTTATGCCATCGAACAATATGGTTCGACGCGATCTATGAATGCATCAGCAGCAGGCGCGATAGCCATGTATCACTGGGCGCTGCAGCACCTGCCGAGAAAATCTTAAAAGCTTTTTATTCAATAATTTCGCGGATTGCTTGCAAGCGACGTTCAACTTCATCCGCCTCTTCAATGCGACCAAGTAAGCGCATTACACCGGCCATACGGCTTTCTATATCAACTATGAATTCGAAATCTTTACCATCTTCTTCGGCAGCAATTTGAAGAACTGAATCGAGTGTGGCTAATCCATCCTCAAGTCTGCCAAGCAGAATTTCAGCTTTGCCATATTCAAAAAGCGCAAAAGTTTCGCGGCGGTGATCGTGCGCAGTGTCAAAGACATCAATCGCTTTGCGAGCAGCCTCTAGTGCAGCCTCACCATCACCAATTTCAAAATAGCAGGATGCAATCTTTTGATCACAACGAGCTACGTGTACAACTTCTTTCTCGGCCTTAAACGATGCGCGCGCCTCTTTAAAACAGATAATCGCTTCATTAAAGTTCTTTAACTCACGGTGAGCGCATCCGATTAGGTGCATATCGTTTGCTGCACCAATAATATTGCCATCAACTAAATGTTCTTGTGCGCACTCGTACATGGTCTCAATTACTTTTTCATAATTCTTAGATGAGTACCACCACTCACCTAAAGTGCAGGCAAGTTCAAGAGCAATCGGTGATTTATTTTCGCGCAAAATTTCTACTGCCTTTGACATTGCCGATGCAGCTTCATCCATCCGCTTTAATTGATTAAGGTTGTAACCAATTGCAGAATACGCTTGGGCCAGACCATCGCTGGAAACTTCGGCACCAAGATCTGAATAAATATCTCGGGCCGTTTCAGCGAGCGCGAGCGCCTCGTCATATTGACCTCGTGCAAATATTCGAGCGCTTAGTTCGTAATAAGTGTCGGCACGTTCTTCGCCAGAAACCTCGGGAATCCGATCCCAGAGCATCTCCTCGGTCAGAATCTCATCATCACGGCTGCCATCATCATTGCTCATCAAGGCCACCTCCGTCCTGCGCCTACTTGCCCACTGGATTCCCGCACTCTAGCCGTAACAAGCGCAGACTGACGGATAATTCACATAAATTAAGCGCTTTCTCAGGTAGCGCTGGGCCCTATCTCCCTCTACCCTTCTACTTGCAAACGGTTTGCATGTAGCAATATTGAGGTATCTCCCGCCCGAAATGAAAGTGAAGAGCGATGCATATTCCTGATGGCTTTATCGATCTACCCACCTCTGCCGCCTTTGGCGCAATTGCCGCCGCTGGTATTGCCCTCTCTCTTAAGGGAGCCCGCGAGAGTTTGGATGAGAAGAGCGCGCCTCTAGCTGGTCTCACCGCGACTTTTATCTTCGCAGTTCAGATGCTGAATTTTCCTGTCGCTGCCGGCACAAGCGGTCACTTAATTGGTGGTGCACTCGCGGCGATTCTGGTTGGACCATATGTTGCAACCTTGGCGCTCAGTGTTGTTCTGATCATGCAGGCATTCTTATTTGCAGATGGTGGATTGAGCGCCCTAGGTCTGAGTATTTTTAATATGTCTCTTCTCGGCGTTTGGGTTGGTTATGGTGCATTTTTGATTGCTCGCAAAGTTCTACCGCAGCAGAGAGCAAGTATTCCAATCGCTGCCGCTGTTGGTGCATTTATTTCTGTGCCAGTAGCTGCCATCGGTTTTGTAGGTCAATATGCAATTGGTGGTACAGCAACTTATTCAGTCTCAACAGTTTTAGCTGGAATGGTAGGAACTCATCTACTTATCGGCATTGGTGAAGCAATCATCACTAGTTTGGCAGTGAGTGCAGTTGTTGCAAGCAGGCCTGATCTTGTCCACGGATGGAAACCGACAGTGTCGAATCTCGAAATTAGAAAGGCCTAACCATGGTGTCAAATAAGAAGTTCTACATCGGAGCGCTATTTGTTTCGCTACTGCTTGCAGGGGTTGTCTCTTTTTACGCATCTTCACATCCAGATGGTCTTGAGAAAGTGGCTGAGACAGTTGGATTTATTGAAACTGCCGAAGATCACGCAATCGCAGATAGCCCACTCGCAGATTACGGAGTTAAGGGCGTAGAGAACGAGCGGCTTTCTGTTGGGCTATCGGGTGTCATTGGTGTGATCGGTACTGCCGGCGTCTCTATTGGGCTCTTCTATTTCTTACGTAAAGATAAGAGCAAAATATCAAAGTAGATCAAGAGCTTCACCACCATGGCCACGATGTGGGTGAAAGGCTTTACATTCATCGCCATTCGGTCGTGCATCAGCTGCCCTCCCACGTAAAGATTCTTGCTGCGCTCTTCTTTATTTTTGTAAGTATCGCCACGCCAATCAGCACCTGGGGCGCTTTTATCGGCTATCTCATCGTTATCTTGATAACTGCAAAGAGCGCAAAAATTCCTTTCCTGACTTTGGGAAAGCGAGCACTCATTGAAATCCCATTCATATTCTTTGCAATCTTGATGCCCTTCTTTGGTAAGGGCGAACAGATAAATGTAGGTCCATTCGATCTCTATAAAGATGGAATTGAAGCTGCTCTCTCCATTGTCGCCAAGGGCACCATCGGTGTTCTGACTGCGGTGATCCTCTCAACAAGCACTACTGCCCGAGAAATTCTTCGTGGATTAGAGCGGTTAAAGCTCCCACGAATGATGGTTCAGATTGCCACATTTATGTTGCGCTATGTCAACGTAATTAGTGATGAGATGGATCGAATGAAAGTCGCTCGTGAATCACGCGGTTTTGAAGCTACCGGAATCAAACATTGGAAGATTCTCGCTACAGTTGCGGCTTCACTCTTTATTCGTTCCTACGAACGTGGTGAGAGAATCCATCTTGCGATGATTTCTCGTGGATATGTCGGAGAATTGCCTCATGAAGAGAGTCGCCACGTCCCGACTTCACAATGGCTTACCGCTCTTTCGGCACCGGCTGTTGCATTGTTAATTTTGTTAATCACAACCGGATTGGATAGATGATGACAACTCCTAGCCTTGAGATCAAGAATCTTGCCTTTGCCTATCCAGACGGAAACCAGGCGCTCTTTGGGGTAAACCTCACTGTTGGACAAGGTGAACGCGTTGCATTGCTGGGCCCTAATGGAGCAGGAAAGACAACGCTAGTCATGCATATGAACGGCATACATCCGGCCGCTCATGGCGAAGTAAGAGTGGCCGGTCAATTAGTTGATGCAAGTGACAAAGCTAATTTGCGCTCTATTCGTTCAAAGGTTGGCATAGTCTTTCAAGATCCTGATGATCAACTCTTTATGCCAACCGTTGGTGAAGATGTTGCTTTTGGTCCTTACAACATGGGTCTTCGTGGCGAGGAACTCGAGAAGGTAGTCATTGAAGCTCTCGAACTAGTCGGTATGACAGAGTCTAAAGATCGTCCGCCGCATCACCTTTCATTCGGACAGCGACGACGTGTTGCGGTTGCCACAGTATTAGCGATGAAGCCTGAGATTCTTGTACTCGACGAACCTTCTTCAAACTTAGATCCAGCTAGTCGTCGAGAGCTTGCCGATATTTTGCGCTCATTGGCAATCACAATTGTGATGGTTACTCATGATCTTCCATATGCGCTTGAGCTATGCGAGCGAGCAGTAATTTTGTCAGGTGGAATCATCGTTGCTGATAAGAAGACTCGCGAAATTCTGGGAGATAAAGATTTACTCAGTGCACATCGACTTGAATTGCCTGTTGGCTTCTCAATTTAAATCTGTTTTCTCAGTTTTATTCTCTCTTGTGCAATCGCAGCACCAAGTAAAACCACGAGCGCTCCAACAGGTTCATTCCAAGTAACT
>JBIKSV010000122.1:0-2601 GCA_044348425.1 Candidatus Planktophila sp.
ACCCAAAGCTCATTTTGCATTACGGTGATTTGATTGATGGCGTTGGACTTACCAACCTTATTCGTGAAGTAAAACCAACTGAGGTTTATAACCTAGGTGCTCAGTCACATGTGCAGGTCTCATTTACAATGCCGCAATACACCGGCCAAGTGGATGCGGTAGGCGCAGTTGGCTTACTTGAGGCAATTCGCAGCGCAGATATCGATACTCGCTTCTATCAGGCATCAACATCTGAACTCTTCGGATCGACTCCACCACCACAGAATGAAAATTCAGTATTTCGCCCACAGTCACCGTATGCCGCGGCAAAGTTGATGGCCTACTGGTGCACCGTTAACTATCGTGATGGCTATGGCATGCATGCCACCAACGGAATTCTCTTTAACCACGAATCCCCTCGCCGCGGTGAAACATTCGTAACTCGCAAAATCACTCGCGCAGTTGCTGCAATTAAAGCGGGCAAGCAAGAGACTGTCTTTCTTGGTAATCTCGACGCAGTACGCGACTGGGGTTATGCAAAAGAGTATGTCGAATCAATGTGGCTAATGCTTCAGCAAGATAAGCCTTCAGATTATGTTGTTGCCACCGGTGTCGGGGCAACAGTGCGTGACTTTGCAGAAGCATCTTTTGCTCGCGCAGGTTTGAATTGGAAAGATCACGTTGAGACAGATAAGAAGTACATCCGCCCAACTGAGGTTGATGCGCTTATCGGAGATCCATCCAAGGCAACTGCAGCACTTGGTTGGAAGGCAAAGACCCACTGGAAAGAGCTTGCTGAGCTCATGGTTGATGCTGATATCGAGGCGCTAGCAAATAAGGGTTAATCACTTTTTGCGGTAAGGGTTACCAAAGAAACTTCTGGCGGGCTAGCAACACGAATTCGTGCAAATGGACTTGTTCCCATGCCAGCTGAGACATGTAGATAAGGCTCGCGTCCAAATTTTGTTAATCCGCGGGCTCTCCATGTTGGTAAATCACAGTTTGTTGTTAGCGCGCGAGAGCCACCAATCATCGGCAAGCGAACTTGTCCGCCATGTGTATGTCCAGCAAAGATTGCATCAAGACCATCTTTCGCCATTGCATCAATGATTCGTAGATATGGTGCATGAGTAACGCCGATTGCGATGTCACATTTACCCGGTGCGCCTGCAACACTTGCGTAATCGTCGAAGTTGAGATGGGCATCATCAGTACCGCGCGCTTCAATCACTGTTCCGTTGATTTTGAGCGTTGTTCGAGAGCGATTGAGGTTCTTCCATCCTCGCTCTGTGAGACCTTTATCAAGTTCGGGCCAAGGAAGATCTTCGCCATGAACACGTTTACCGTGATCGGCGAGTAAATACTTGAGCGGATTCTTTGGCTTAGGGGCGTAGTAATCATTAGAGCCAAAGACAAAGAGCCCTGGGATATCAAGGAGGTATTCGAGAGCATCAAGTACAACGGGTACGGCCTCCATATCGGCGAGAAAGTCACCGGTACTAATTACAAGATCAGGGGAGTACTTAGCAAAGCTGCGGATATCAGCTATTTCGGTTGTGCGCTTCGGGGTGAGGTGCAGGTCAGAGAAGTGAAGGATTCGAATCGGCGCTTTTCCTGCGGGCAAGATAGGGATTTGCGCTTCGCGAAGGACATAGCTCATGAAGAGGAGGTTACAGGGGCATGAGAAGATTAGCCCGAACAATTCGAAGAATTTGGAGCAACAGACAAGTGGGACTCAAAGAGACACTTCACGAAGACCTTACTGCAGCTATTCGTAGCAGCAACAAGCTCGTATCAGGAACAATCCGCATGGTCTTAACCGCAATCACAAATGAAGAGGTTGCTGGCAAAGAAGCTCGCAAGCTATCCGATGATGAGATCATCACTGTTCTCTCTCGTGAGGCGAAGAAGCGCCGCGAAGCAGCAGAAGAATTCGCAAAGGCTGGTCGCGAAGATAAAGCAGCTGAAGAAAAAGCTGAAGGCGAAGTAATTGCGAAGTACCTTCCGGCACAGCTTTCAGAAGATGAAATCAAGAAAATAATTGCTGATGCTGTTGCATCTACAGGTGCATCAGGGCCAGCTGATATGGGCAAAGTTATGGGCGCAATTAAGCCACTCATTGCCGGAAAAGCCGATGGCGCTCTCGTTTCATCACTCGTTAAATCAACCCTCAATAATTAATCGATTGCCTGGAGGCAGCTAATGAAGTTTGAATATGCAACCGTTCCACTTTTGTCACATGCAACAAAGCAGATTTTAGATACATGGGGTTCCGACGGATGGGAACTCGTCACCGTTATTCCTGCACCGGGCGGCGAACAGCTTGTCGCTTATTTAAAGCGAGAGGTTAAGTAAATGTCTGTAGATGTCCGCGCAAAGTTAGCTGAAAAAGGTCTAACTCTTCCTGTTGCTTCAAAGCCTTTGGCTGCTTATGTTCCAGCGGTGCGCACAGGCAAAACTGTTTTTACTGCAGGTCAGTTACCGATGGTTGATGGCGCAATTGCTGCTGCCGGCAAAGTTGGTTCAGATATCACTCAAGAAGAGGCAAATAAGCTTGCTGAGATCTGCGCACTCAACGCCCTAGCTGCGGTAGAGCTAGTTGCTCCTGTTGATTCAATTGTT
>JBIKSV010000123.1:0-2591 GCA_044348425.1 Candidatus Planktophila sp.
AGCTTGCCCAAGCAATTCTCAAGGCAGCGCTTATTCGTCAAGAGACACGTGGTTCTCATTGGCGAGAAGATTTTCCGCAGACAAGTGATCTCTGGCGAAAACGAATTATTCAGCAGATGGATCAAAGCGGAGCTTGGATTACTGGATATCAGGGAGTGAGTGATTAATGATTGATTTAGATTTGATAAAGAAAGCCCTTGCTGAAGATTTAGCAGGGGGCGTAGATATAACTTCACACGCGACGATTTCCGAAACTTCATTGAGTGTTGCAGATTTTGTTTCGCGTAAATCTGGCGTTCTTGCGGGAATCGATATAGCTAAGGCCGTACTCAATGAAGTAGGTCTCACCGACATTAAAGTACTCAAAGAGGATGGCCAACCTATTGCTGCTGGTGATGTGCTTTTAACAGTGCGTGGAAATACTCGAGCGATTCTTCTAGCCGAACGAACCGCCCTTAACTTTCTTGGCCACTTAAGTGGAATCGCTAGCGAAACTGCACAATGGGTCACGGCAATTGCGAGTACGAAATGCCTTGTTAGAGATACACGAAAAACAACTCCGGGATATCGACAGTTAGAGAAATATGCAGTGCGCATGGGTGGTGGTACTAACCATCGAATGTCACTTTCGGATGCTGCATTAATTAAAGATAATCACATTGTTGCCGCAGGTGGTGCCGCAAAGGCTTTTTCAGCGGTACGAGCGGCTTTTCCAACCGCTCCAATTGAAATTGAAGTCGATACTCTCGATCAGTTACGAGAGGTTCTTCCACTCAATCCTGATCTGATTCTTCTCGATAACATGTCCCCACAACTTTGTGCAGAAGCAATTTCGATTATTAATGGTGCAACAAAGAGCGAAGCTTCCGGAGGAATCACTCTCGAGAATGCCAAGGCATATGCAGAATCTGGCGTTGATTTCATAGCAATTGGCGCTTTGACACACAGCTCATCCGTACTTGATATTGGCCTAGATTTGAGAATGGAGTAGTCATGTTATTAACAGTTGATGTTGGTAATACAAATACAGTGCTTGGTATCTTCGATGGCGATAATCTAGAAAAATCGTGGAGAGTTAAGACCGATACAAGAACGACCGCAGATGAGATGTGGTTGCAATTTTCGGCACTCACAAGTGGATACACTCTTACGGGTCTTGCGATTTGTTCGACCGTTCCGGCGGCTCTGCGCGAACTGCGCACCATGATTTCGACCTATCTCAGCGACCTACCTACGACAATAGTTGAACCAGGCACAAAGACAGGCGTGCAATTGTTGGTTGATAATCCCAAAGAGATTGGCGCTGACAGAATTGTTAATACCTTGGCTGCTCACACTCTCTATGGTGGCCCGGCAATTGTCGTAGATTTTGGTACCTCAACAAATCTTGATGTTGTGTCTCCTAAAGGAGAATTTCTCGGAGGATCGCTTGCTCCTGGCATTGAAATCTCTGTAGATGCTCTTGCATCCCGAGCAGCGCAACTTCGTAAAGTAGAGCTAGTCAAACCAAAGAATGTGATTGGTAAGAACACAGTCGAAGCCCTGCAATCAGGAACAATCTTTGGCTTTGCCGGTCAAGTAGATGGTCTAGTTGATCGGATTACTGCCGAACTTGCAAAAGATTATGATGAAGTTCCAACTGTCATTGCTACCGGTGGACTCGCTCCCTTGATAATTGGAGTCTCTGAGACAATCGATCAATATGAGCCTGATTTAACCCTTATTGGCCTTCGCTTGATTCATGAGAAGAACCGTTGAACCACCAGCGAAAGGTAGACTCCGCTCATTATGACCAATGACAATGTGCCAGCAACTGAAGACGATTTGCCTGAGCAGCTTCGGATTCGACGCGAAAAAAGAGCTGGCCTCATTGAGCGCGGGATTGAGCCGTATCCAGTTTCAGTAGAGCGAACAACTTCGCTCAAAGCAATTCGTGAAAAATATGTGGGACTTGAGATTGATGTTGCAACGGGAGATACCGAATCTCTGACAGGGCGAATTATTTTTAAGCGCGATACTGGCAAACTTTGTTTCGCCACGCTACGCGAAGGTGATGGAACAGAACTTCAAGCAATGTTATCGCTCGACAAAGTGGGACAAGATGCACTTGATGCTTGGAAGAGCGATATAGATCTCGGTGATCTTGTGAGCATCTCTGGAGAAATCATCACTTCAAAGCGCGGCGAACTCTCTATCTTGGCCAATTCATGGAAGTTGGCAGCAAAGTCACTTCGTCCGTTGCCAAATGATCATAAGCCGATGTCTGAAGAGACTCGCGTCCGGATGCGTTATGTGGATCTGATTGTTCGGCCTGAGGCTCGCGCTGCTGCTCGAATGCGCCCGCAGGTTATGCGTTCTTTGCGAGATACCTTTAATGGCTTTGATTTTATCGAAGTTGAAACTCCTATGTTGCAGGTTATGCACGGAGGCGCTGCGGCTCGCCCATTTAAAACCTTTAGTAATGCATACGATATGGATCTCTATATGCGTATCGCCCCCGAACTCTTCCTGAAGCGTTGCGTTGTTGGTGGAATTGAACGTGTATTTGAAATCAACCGTAACTTCCGTAATGAAGGTGCTGATTCTTCGCA
>JBIKSV010000129.1:0-2584 GCA_044348425.1 Candidatus Planktophila sp.
GCCGTTGCCGCCGTTTCCGCCGACGGCGGCGTCGCCGCCGTTGCCGTCGGTGCCGTCTGCGGCGCTGCCCGCGCCGGCCCCGGCTGCGCCACCGGCGCCACCGTTTCCGCCCTTGCCGGCGTTACCACCGGCGCCACCGGCGCCGCCGTCGACGCCGACACTGGTGGCGGAAACTCCAGCCACACCGTTGCCACCGTTGCCGCCGATACCCGCGCCGCCACCGGTGCCGCCGTTACCGCCGGCCGCGTCCGCGCCCTTGGTCGCTGTCGCGCCACCGCCGCCACCGCCGGTGCCGCCGTTGCCGCCGGTACCTGCTGCGCCGCCGTCGCCGCCGGCGCTGCCGTCCTGTCCGGCCGCACCGGCCGTGGTTCCGTCGAGTCCGGTGTAGCCGGCTCCGCCTGTCCCACCGGTGCCGCCGTTGCCGCCGATCGCGGCATCGCCGCCGTTGCCATCACTGCCGTCGAGTGCGGTTCCGCCGCCGAGGCCGGCCGCGCCACCGGCGCCGCCGTTACCGCCCGCACCGGCGTTACCGCCGGACCCGCCGGCCTGCCCGGGTGTCAGCGGGTCGGTCCCGGCCGCACCGGCCGTACCGCTGCCGCCGTTGCCACCGATGCCCGCGTCGCCACCGACACCGCCGTTGCCGCCGGCCGCGTCTGCACCCTTGGTCGCTGTCGCGCCGCCGCTGGTGCCGCCGGTGCCGCCTGTGCCGCCGTTGCCGGCTTTGCCGCCGTCGCCGCCGGCGCTGCCGTCTTGTCCGGCTGCACCGGCTGTGGTGCCGTTGGCACCGTCATAGCCGGCTCCGCCGGTCCCGCCGGTGCCGCCGTTGCCGCCGATCGCGGCGTCGCCGCCGTTGCCGTCGAAGCCGTCGAGGGCGCTGCCGGCGCCCTGACCGGCTGCGCCGCCGGTGCCGCCGTTGCCGCCCGCACCGGCGTTACCGCCGGCGCCGCCGGTCTGCCCGGGTGTGGACGGATCGGTCCCGGCCGTACCGGCCGTACCGCTGCCGCCGTTGCCACCGATCCCGGCGTCGCCGCCGACACCGCCGTTACCGCCGGCGGCGTCCGCACCGCCGGTCGCGGTCGCACCACCGGCCGCGCCGCCGAAGCCACCGTTGCCGCCGGCACCGGCGGTGCCGCCGTTGCCGCCGGCCCCGCCATCGGCGCCGGTGCCCGCGGGGCCGTTGAAGCCCGCGCCGCCGGTTCCGCCGTCGGCGCCGTTGCCGCCGATGCCGGCGTCCCCGCCGTTGCCGTCGGTGCCGTCGGTGCCGCCGTTGGTCGCGACACCGGCCGCGCCGCCGGCGCCGCCGTTACCGCCGGCCGCGCCGGTGCCGCCGGTCCCGCCGTCGGTGCCGTCGGGGGAGCCCAGGGTGCCGTCAATGCCCAGGGTGCCGGTCCCGCCGTTGCCGCCGAGGCCACCCTCACCACCGGTGCCGCCGTTACCGGCGGTGCCCGAGGTGGCCGCGCCGCCGGCGCCGCCTTCGCCGCCGGTGCCACCGGCGGTGCCGTTCTCACCGGTGTCGGGCGCCCCGTTGTAGCCGCCGCCGCCGGCGCCGCCGTTACCGCCGTTGCCGGCCACACCGGTGGTCGAATCACCGCCGACACCGCCGCACCCGCCGTCGCCGCCGGCCACGGCCGGGTCCGTCGAGGTCCAGCCGGTACCACCGTCACCACCGTTACCGCCGCTGCTGGCGCTGCCCGCGCTGCCCGGGGTCGCCCCGGTTCCGGCGGTGCCGCCGGTGCCACCGGTACCGGCCCCGCCGCCGTCACCACCGCAACCCGCGTCGGGGTTCTGTGCGGTGCCATCGGCGCCGCGGGCGCCGTCGGCACCGGGGCCGGCGTCGCCACCGTTGCCGCCGTTGCCGTTGCCGCCGCCGCCGGTGCCGCCGTTACCGCCGTTACCGCCGTTGCCGCCGTCACCGCCGGGGGTGCCGTCGGTGCCCGGGGCCCCGCCGTTGACCCCGGCGCCACCGCCACCGGCGCCGCCGCCGTTACCGCCGTCGCCGCCCAGGCCGGACACCGAGTCACCACCGTTACCGCCGGTGCCGCCGCCGCCGCCGTTACCGCCGGTCTGCGCGGTGCCACCGGTACCGCCGTCACCACCGGTACCGCCGGTCAGCGAACCCGGCTGGTTAAAGCCGTTACCGCCGTCGCCGCCCTTACCGGCGTCGGCCTTGATGCCGTCGATGCCCCAGTTGGCTTGGGTCCCGTCGCCCCCGGTGCCACCGGCACCACCGAGACCGATGGCCCCGCCATCACCGCCGTTGCCGCCATTGCCGCCGTTGGGATTGGTCGCATCACCATCGCGGCCGTCGCCACCGAGGCCACCGGACCCGGCGTTGCCGCCGTTGCCGCCCACCCCACCGGCACCGTCGGTGCCGGCCGAACCGGTGCTGCCACCCGCGGCGCCACCGGCCCCACCGTTACCACCGATACCGCCGTTGGCACCGCTGCCCCCGGCGCTGCCGTTCTCACCGGAACCGCCCGCAACCGTGGCGTCGGCACCGGTATAGCCGTTGCCGCCGTGCCCGCCGTTACCGGCCGTACCGCCCGTGCCACCAGCACCACCATCGCCGTCGATCCCGGCTGCC
>JBIKSV010000124.1:0-2561 GCA_044348425.1 Candidatus Planktophila sp.
AATTTCACCTTTATCGATGGCTTCAACAATCGCGCCATTCTTTGGATAAATTCGCACATCATTCTTCTTCAGATCTGCGAGCCATTTCTCGGCAAAAGCAGATCCTTTATTCTCAATCAGTGCTGTCACGAATGCTTGGAATGATGCATTGGTAGGTGCGATTCCGAGCTTGCCTTTGTATGTTGCATCAGTGAGATCGGTAATTGATATTGGTAGAACCTTGAGCAAATTTGGGTTGTAGGCAAAGACGCGAGCACGTCCTGTAACTCCAGCCCAATATCGGTTACTGTCAATAAACTCTGCTGGAATCGTTGTGGCAACATCTTCTGGAAGAGCGGTAAAGAGATCTGCCATCGCAACGGCGCCTAGCGAACCGGCATCTTGAGATAAGAAGAGATCAGCAGGTGAATTGCTTCCTTCTTCAAGAATTTGGGTAGCTAGCTCAGCTGAATCACCATAACGAATATTGAGCTTGATTCCAGATGCTTCTTCCCATTGCGCAAAGAAGGGTGCGATGAACTCTTCGGAGCGTCCTGAATAAATCGTCAGCTCAGTGACATCGCTGGCCTGCTCATCGGATGAGCCACAGCCCACGAGAACGGTCGCTGCAAGGACTGTAGAAAGGGCGATTAGACCGAACTTGGTCATTCTCTTGAGATTTTCGCGAATCATGTAAGCCTCTCGGGCGCTAAGCCAGAGACTTTTCCTCTAGCGATACGCGAAAGAGTAGCTCAGTGAGAGTATTTACGCAACATGAGTGTTGCGTAAATCAGGACTACTTGAGGGGCGGAGGTTTAATCAGGGAAATGGCAGGCGACCTGAGATTGGCCAATGTGAACCAGTGCCGGCTCTGTTGTTCGACACTTATCTTGCGCCTTCCAGCAACGGGTATTGAATACGCAGCCCGTTGGTGGGTTAACAGGGTTAGGTAGGTCTCCCGACAAAATGATTTGTTCGCGTTGGCGTTCAAGTATTGGATCCGGAATTGGAATCGCAGAAAGAAGCGCCTTTGTATATGGGTGATGCGGGCTCTTGTAGAGATCAGCAGTTGCTGCAAGCTCCATAACTTTGCCGAGATACATCACTGCTACTCGATCTGAAATGTGTTGCACGACTGATAAATCATGTGCGATAAAGAGATAAGAGAGACCAAAGTCATCGCGCAAATCATCGAGCAGGTTAATGACCTGGGCTTGAATAGAAACATCTAGCGCTGATACTGGTTCATCACAGACAATAAACTTTGGTTTGAGGGCGAGTGCACGTGCGATACCGATTCGTTGGCGCTGTCCGCCAGAGAACTCATGTGGATATCGATTGTAATGCTCTGGGTTGAGACCAACACGTTCCATCAACTCTTGCACTGCAAGCTTTACTCCACCCTCAGGGATTATTTTCTGAATCTCATATGAAGCAGAGATAATCGAACCAATTGTCTGGCGAGGGTTAAGCGATGAATATGGATCTTGAAAAATCATCTGCATCTTTGTGCGCAGTGGCTTCATCTTGGCTGGCGAGTAATTGGTTATATCTTCGCCCTCAAAGATTATTGAGCCAGATGTTGGCTCGTATAGCTTGAGAATTGTGCGACCAGCCGTTGATTTACCGCAACCAGATTCACCCACGAGCCCCAAAGTTTCACCAGCGTTAAGTGTGAAAGAGATGCCATTGACTGCCTTGTTTGCACCCTTTACCTTAGAAAAAATTCCTTGTGATTGAAGTGGAAAGAACTTTGTTAGATCTTTGACTTCAAGAATTGGCGTAGTCATTACTGAGAGACCCTTTCACCGATAAAGCAACGTGCGGTATGACCTTCAGCGCGAACTGTGAGCTCGGGCATCTGGGTCAAACATTTATTGCCCGAAACCTCTGTGATTCGAGAACAACGTGGAGCAAATGAACACCCTGCCGGTAGAGCAATCATCGAAGGCGGTTGTCCTGGGATTGCCAGTAATCGGTCGGTATGTGGTCGATCCAAGCGTGGAACAGAGTCAAGTAGGCCTCGGGTATATGGCATAGATGGATTGGCATAGAGATCAAAGACCTTTGCACTCTCAACAATTCGCCCGGCATACATCACATTGACCTTATCGGCTGCTCCTGCAACTACGCCAAGGTCATGTGTAATCAAGATGATTGCCATCTTAAATTCTTTCTGCAAATCCTTAAGCAGTCGCAGGATCTGTGCCTGGACAGTGACATCGAGAGCCGTGGTTGGCTCATCAGCGATAAGAAGAGATGGATTGTTTACAAGAGCCATTGCAATCATTACACGCTGGCGCATTCCGCCAGAGAATTGATGCGGAAATGAAGCAAGACGAGACTCTGGATCAGGAATACCGACTAAGCCGAGAAGCTCCGCTGCTCGCGCACGACTGACTTCGATATCGACTTGATTATGAACTTGATGCGCCTCAATGATCTGGTCACCGATTGTGTAGTACGGGTGAAGTGATGACATTGGATCCTGAAAGATCATTGCAATATCTTTGCCGCGATATTGACGTAGGTCATTGCTATCGATTGCTAACAAATCGACCGGTCCGCCCTTGGTCTGTAAA
>JBIKSV010000037.1:0-10662 GCA_044348425.1 Candidatus Planktophila sp.
TCTTTCTCACTTCGCAATCGATAACCGATGAGCTAGCTCCAGATACTGTCGTTGTAATTGGAAGAACAACGCTCTCTCGCCCCATCAATCGAATCATTTCAATGGCACGTAAATCGATTGTCATTGACCCACGAATTCTCACAGTTGACTCAGATAGAAGTGCTGATCAGAAATTTACAAGCTTACCCATCTGTGAAAAATCAGTTATTGATACAGAGTATTTAGCTCGTTGGGTTAAGTACGGAGAACGAGCCGCAAAGATGGCGAGCGAGATCAAGGATTGGTCAGAACAGGTTTTGGCGAGAGAGTTTTCTGCAAATCTGCCAACTGGCACAACGCTCTTTATTTCATCTTCACGCCCTATTCGAGATATTGAAGGTTTTTCCACTCCTCGGACAGGAATCGAAACCTTTGCAAATAGAGGGCTCGCTGGGATTGATGGAAATATCTCTACTGCTCTCGGAATAGCCTCTCAACGTAAATCAACCGTTGCTCTCTTGGGCGATCTTTCTTTCTTGCACGACATCACCGGACTTATCCACCATGAGCAGATTGATTTAAAAATTTACGTGGTCGACAACAATGGTGGGGGTATCTTTTCAACGCTGAGTCACCGTGGCGTAGATGGCTTTGAAGAAGTTTTCGGCACCCCGCATAATCTTGATTTACAAAAAATTGCGGCCGCCTTTGGCATAGCAACTAATCGAGTAAGCAATCAAAGTGAGCTAAAAGCTGATTTAGCAAAGCCGGTCAATGGGCTCTCAATAACCGTGATTGAGGTGCCAAACCGCGAGAAAAATGCCGATAATTTAGCGGCGATATTTAAATCTATCGACTCAATTTAAAGCAGAACGCATCGCTGCAAACTTGGCGTTACTCTCTGCAACTTCTATATCTGGATTTGAACCGGCAACAATTCCGCATCCTGCAAAGATACGAATCTCCTTCTGATTAATCTGACCAGAACGAAGTGCAATTCCGAGTTCGCCATCTCCGCGAGCATCCACCCACCCGACCGGTCCGGCATAACGCCCACGATTCATCCCCTCAATCTCTTCAATCACATCAAATGCTTTATTACGTGGAGTGCCGCAGACGGCTGCAGATGGATGAAGATTCTTGAGAAGAGAAAAAACATCAATATCTTTTTTGCTCTCAATAAGAGCCCCTGTTACATCAGTGGCAAGATGCATCACATTTGCTAAGTGCAGAACAAAAGGTGCATCCGGTACGTTGGTAGATGAACAGAATGGTTCTAGCGCATCGGCTACAGAGCGAACTGCGAATTCATGTTCCTCTAAATCTTTAGAAGAGCGAGCTAGCGAACCGGCCAAAGCGAGATCTTTCGAATCATCTCCTGTTTTTGGAATAGTTCCAGCGAGAACGCGCGAGGTAACCATTCCACGAGAAAGCCGTAAAAGAAGTTCGGGGGTTGCTCCGATAAGACCTGCAACAGAGAAGACCCATGTTGCTGGGTAATTCTCTGCCAATGTGCGCAGGATTGGACGCGCATCGATTGCAAAGGCAGAACGTGCGATCAGATCGCGCGCCAGAACAACTTTTTCAACTGAACCACTCTCAATTTTTTCGATTGCTAGGGCGACCCGCTTCTTCCACTGTTCTTCGGTGAGAGTTCCTGGGCTCCACGAGAATTCTTGTGATGAAAATGCAGGCAACTCTTCAAAGAGTGAAGGTTGAGGGCTTTCACCAACCCAGGTAATCCAGGATTTATCGCCCCTTTTTCCAACAATAACTTTAGGGATAAATGCAAAAGATTCTTCATTGCGATCAAAACTAAATGATGTGAATAAAACAGGTCCAGTACCGCTGCTGTGTACCGAGTCAGCGATAGAAAAAGTCTCAAGTTGTTTATGCCACCAATTGCGCACTTGCTCAAAACGATCGCGACCCGTCACGCGTATTGATGCGTATTCTCCCCAACCAATCAGACCTTCACTGCCGCGGACCCAAGCGAATTGTTGGTCATCGGGCAATAAATCAAGAAGTGGCAGGTGCCCACCAAGGCGATTAGTTGTGACAGGGATTAAAGAAGCCATATTTACTTATTTATTGAATTAGCGATCTTTCGCCAAATAAGAGGAAGAGAGGTGGCGACAATTGCAATCTTCAAAACTTCACCGAAGATAAAAGGAGTTAAACCCGCAGAGATTGTCGCTGACCATGAGAGTTCGAGCGAATAGTTCAACCAGAGAAGACCAAAGGTAAAGATGATTACATCACCAAGAATCAGAGCAGGAAATGAAGTCTTAAACTTTTGATCTGCGCGGCGATCAGCCAAGAGACCTAAGAGAAAAGCTGCAACTAACATTCCAACGAGATATCCACCTGTGGCACTTAGTAAACGATCAATTCCATGGTTAGGTAATGTCGCAGAAGGCGCAAAGAGAGGCGCCCCTGCAATTGCCGCCAGAAGATAAGTTGCGAAGGTAGCGAACGCCAAGCGAGCGCCATAAGTTGTTCCCACTAGCAAGACAGCAAGCGTCTGGCCTGTAACTGGAACAGGGGAGCCCGGAACAGGAATTGCAATCTGTGCCATTGCACCGATGAAAGCTGTGCCGCCGATAATGAAGAGGGCATGGGTAATCGCTGTGCTCTTTGGCACAAAGGCTGCCCTCAAAGTTGCAACTGGTGCTGAGGTAGACATGTTTACCCCTCTCATCGTTTTTTAACTGATCGGCTTTATGGGTTTGAATCGGCTTTATGGGTTTGAAGTTGTAGTCGGAGCCTACTCTCAGAGAGAATATGTTCATGTCACCAAAGAGCAGCTCCGAGCCAGGAAAGCGCGGTTTTCGCGCAAAGCTGGATAAAAATCCGGCTGAGGTTGCCGCAATGTTTGATGGCGTAGCCCGTCGATATGACTTAGTTAATGATCTTTTGAGCTTAGGCCAAACAAAGCGCTGGCGAAAAAAAGTCACCTCAATCATCGCCCCCCGCCCAGGTATGGAGATTCTCGACATGGCGGCAGGGCCAGGCGCGAGTTCAGAGCCATTGGCAAAGGCTGGCGCAAAGGTCACCTCAGCTGATTTCTCCCATGGAATGCTTGATGCCGGCCGGAGACAACGTCCTTACCTGACTTTTCAATGGGCTGACGCCCTCGACCTTCCCTTTGAGGATAACTCCTTTGACCTCTACACGATCTCCTTTGGCCTTCGAAATACCCAGAAGACCGAAAAGGCGCTGCTCGAGGCGCTTCGAGTCGTCCGCCCAGGTGGCCGTCTGGTGATTGTTGAGTTCTCGACCCCAACTTTTGGTCCTTTTCGTACCATTTATACCAATTATCTAATGAGCGCCCTTCCTTGGGTGGCCCGTAAAACCTCATCAAATCCCGATGCCTACATTTACCTCGCCGAATCAATCAAGGCGTGGCCAGATCAGGCGGCGCTCGCTTCGATTATTGAAAAAAGTGGCTGGAGCGATGTTGAGGTCACCAACTTAACGGGCGGCATTGTGGCTATCCACAGCGCGGTCAAGGCATAGCGCACACCAGAGGTGATGCGCCTTACAGTTTTCCGTTTTTGCCTACTGGGGTTAACGCCTAGACTTACCGACCGTGAGCGCTAATCCATATCTACCAATCATTATTCTCTTTGCAATTGGTTTTGGGTTCGCCGCCTTCTCCGTAGGAATCGCCGCAGTAACCGGACCAAAGCGTTACAACCGAGCCAAGCAAGAGGCTTACGAATGCGGAATCGAACCATCACCACAAGCTCTCGAAGGTGGACGCTTTCCGGTCAAGTACTTTCTTACTGCGATGCTTTTTATTGTCTTCGATATTGAAATCGTATTTCTCTATCCGTGGGCAGTTGCCTTCGATCAGCTAGGACTTTTCGGTCTTGTCGAAATGGGAATTTTTATTGCAACGGTCTTCGTTGCCTTTGCTTACGTCTGGCGACGTGGCGGATTGGAATGGGATTGAATGATAGAACGTAAAGCCAAGACGAATATTCGATTGAGGGTGATTATCTAGTGGGCCTAGAAGATAAGTTACCGAGCGGCGTTCTACTTTCTACTGTTGAAGGTCTTGCCGGTTATATGCGCAAGAGCTCACTCTGGCCTGCAACATTTGGTTTGGCGTGTTGTGCAATTGAGATGATGGCACTTGGGTCAGCGCCGAAACATGATATTTCTCGTTTTGGAATGGAGCGCTTTAGCGCATCACCGCGTCAGGCAGATCTCATGATTGTTGCTGGTCGCGTTTCACAGAAGATGGCGCCGGTGCTTCGACAGATTTACGATCAAATGACTGCGCCGAAATGGGTTATTGCAATGGGTGCATGTTCTTCATCTGGCGGAATGTTTAATAACTACGCAATTGTTCAAGGCGTTGACCACGTTGTTCCGGTAGATATTTATCTTCCTGGATGTCCTCCTCGTCCAGAACAACTTATGGATGCAATTATCAAGCTCCACCAACAGATTTCAGATACCAAGCTTGGTCCAAACCGCGAAGCAATTATTAAAGAAGTTGAGCTTGCTGCAATGAATGCAAAGCCAACTATTCAGCTTGGAAACCTTCCACATGAAGGGATTCGCGCCTAATGACTGAACAGCAAGGAATGTTCGGTGCTGCAGGTACTGGAGATACATCTGGCTATGGTGGCTTGGTTCATACCGTAGTTAATCCTGGTTCAACAGAGCGCCCGTATGGTGGTTACTTTGACCAGTTAGCAGATGATCTTGAACGCGCATACCCAGATTTTTCAGATGCAATTATTAAAGTCGTAGTCGATCGCGGCGAACTCACATTGCACATCAAGAAAGAACGCCTTCTTGAAGTTGCACAAATTCTTCGCGACAAGTTGCTCTTCGAGCAGTGCATGGGCGTCTCTGGAGTTCATTACCCAGATCGTAAAGGTGCAGAACTCGTAGCTGTTTATCCACTTCTTTCAATGACGAAGAACCAACGCATTCGACTCGAAGTTGCAACTTCAGAGACTGATGCGCACATCCCATCACTGGTTGAAGTTTGGGGCGGAAACAATTGGCATGAACGTGAAACCTATGACATGTTCGGCATTGTCTTTGATGGTCACCCAGGTCTCACACGAATTTTGATGCCTGATGATTGGGATGGTCACCCACAACGAAAAGATTATCCACTTGGTGGAATTGCAGTTGAGTACAAAGGCGCAACAACGCCTGCTCCATCAAATCGGAGGTCATACAAGTGAGCGAAAAGAGCACAACATTCGATCCGTATGCATCTTCACGTGAAACCACTGAGGGCACTGTCTATTCAGTAACTGGTGGCGATTGGGATTCACTCGTCTCAGAAATTGGTGAAGCAAAAGAAGAACGTATCGTTGTAAATATGGGTCCACAGCATCCATCAACGCACGGAGTTCTTCGCCTTGTTCTAGAACTCGAAGGTGAAACTGTTACTGAAGTTCGTCCAGGTATTGGTTATCTTCATACTGGAATTGAAAAGAACATGGAGTACCGCAGCTGGACACAAGGAACAACTTTTGCAACACGTATGGATTACCTATCACCAGTCTTTAACGAGACTGCCTACTGTCTTGCTGTAGAAAAATTGTTGGGAATAACAGATCAGGTGCCTGAGCGCGCATCAATTATTCGCGTACTTATGATGGAGCTCAATCGCATCTCTTCTCATATGGTCGCACTCGGTACAGGCGCGCTCGAACTCGGCGCTATGGGACCAATGTTCTTCGCCTTCCGTGAGCGCGAGCTTGTTCTCGATGCTTTCGAAGCGATTACAGGTCTTCGCATGAATATGGCATATGTTCGTCCAGGCGGCGTCGCGCAAGATTTGCCTGAAGGAATGACAGTACGTCTTCGCGAGCTTGTCACAACGCTACGCAAGAACTTTAAAGATAATGAACGTCTCTTGGTTGGTAACACAATCTGGATGAAGCGCACTGAAGGCATCGGTTACTTGGATCTTGCTGGATGCACAACGCTAGGTATCACCGGTCCAGTACTTCGTTCAACTGGCTTGCCTTGGGATTTGCGAAAGATGCAACCATATTGTGGTTACGAAAATTATGAGTTTGATGTAATCACTGCAGATACTTGCGATGTATATGGACGATTCTTGATTCGCATGGCTGAACTCGAACAATCTCTTCGCATCATCGAACAAGCAATCACCAAATTAGATGCAACACATGGTCAACCAGTAATGGTTGCCGATAAGAAGATTGCTTGGCCGGCGCAGTTGGCACTTGGTGCAGATGGTCTCGGAAATTCTCTGGCACATATCCGCGAAATCATGGGAACCTCGATGGAGTCTTTGATTCACCACTTCAAGCTTGTTACCGAAGGTTTCCGAGTTCCAGCAGGCCAAGTTTATGCAGCCGTTGAATCGCCACGTGGTGAGCTCGCAGCTCATATTGTCTCTGATGGAGGCACTCGCCCTTACCGTGCACATTTCCGCGAACCATCTTTCAATAATCTTCAGTCAACATCTGCGATGAGCGAAGGCGGAATGATTTCAGACATTATTGGAGCGGTTGCATCTATCGATCCTGTTATGGGAGGGGTTGACCGATAATGACAACTACAAATCATGAACTCAATATCGATGTAATGAATTCGATTGTGGCGCGTTATCCACGCAAGCGCTCAGCCATCATGCCTCTTCTTCATTATGTTCAAGCAATCTCTGGATATGTGACAAATGATGGGATTGAAAAAATCTCAGAGATACTCGAGATTGAAACCGCTGAAGTTTCAGCTGTTGCGACTTTTTACACCCAGTACAAGCGCAAGCCAGTCGGTGAGTATCACATCGGTGTGTGTACAAATACCCTCTGCGCAATCATGGGTGGCGACGTCATTATGGAAGCGCTTAAAGACCATCTCGGTATTGAAAATGATGGTGTAACAGCTGATGGAAAAGTTTCTCTCGAACATATCGAATGTAATGCTGCATGTGATTATGCGCCGGTTGTTATGGCTAACTGGGAGTTCTACGACAATCAGAGCGTTGCATCTGCAAAGGATTTAGTTGATGGAGCTCGTGCCGGGAATCCGCCCGCACCTACTCGCGGGCCAAACAAGTTGGTCACATTTAAAGAAGCTTCCTTAGTCTTGGCTGGATTAGATGATGGACTCGCTAATGAAGGACCTCAAGCGGGCGAACCAACTCTTCTTGGATTAAAGCTTTCAAAGGAAGGAAAGTAATGTCTCAACTCACTCCTATCCTCTCTGCCCATTGGGATGAAAAAGATTCATTTACCATCGAGGCCTACAAGCGCCATGGTGGATACAACGCAGCTGTAAAAGCGCTTGCAATGGATCCCGATGCAGTTATTCAGATGGTGAAGGATTCAGGTCTTCGTGGTCGCGGGGGAGCGGGATTTCCTACAGGCATGAAGTGGGGATTTATTCCACAAGGTGATAACAAAGATCACTACCTTGTTGTTAATGCCGATGAATCTGAACCAGGAACTTGTAAAGACACACCACTTCTTATGGCGAACCCACATGTGCTTGTAGAAGGTGTAATCATCGCTGCTTATGCAATTCGCGCAAAGCATGCGTTTATCTATATCCGTGGTGAAGTTACCCACGTAGTGCGTCGCGTTAACCAAGCGATTGCAGATGCATACAAGGCCGGATACTTAGGCAAAAATATTTTCGGTACCGGCAATGATTTAGAACTCGTATTACACATTGGCGCAGGTGCATATATCTGTGGTGAAGAGACAGCTCTTCTTGATTCACTCGAAGGTTTCCGTGGGCAACCGCGTCTGCGTCCACCGTTTCCTGCAATTGCAGGCCTCTACGCTCGACCAACCGTAGTCAACAATGTTGAATCAATCGCATCAGTTCCTGCAATTATCGCCAATGGCGCAGAGTGGTACCAATCAATGGGAACAGAGAAGTCAAAGGGTGCAACTCTTTATTCGCTCTCTGGCCATGTAAATAATCCAGGTCAATTTGAGGCACCTCTCGGAATAACACTTCGCCAGATTCTTGAAATTGCTGGCGGAGTTCGTAACGGTCATAAATTGAAATTCTGGACTCCGGGTGGTTCCTCAACTCCGCTCTTTACTGATGAACATCTTGATGTTCCACTCGATTACGAAGGTGTATCTGCAGCAGGTTCAATGCTCGGCACAAAAGCACTTCAGATATTTGACGAGACAACATGTGTAGTTCGCGCTGTTCTTCGCTGGACCGAGTTCTACAAGCATGAATCTTGCGGAAAGTGCACCCCTTGTCGCGAAGGCACATGGTGGTTGGTACAGATTCTTCGTGACCTTGAAAATGGAAAGGGCACTGAAGCCGATTTGCAGAAGTTGCTCGATCTCTGTGACAACATCATGGGTCGTTCATTCTGCGCTCTTGGTGATGGTGCGACTAGTCCAATCACTTCATCAATTAAGTATTTCCGTGACGAATACATCGCCCACCTGACAAACGGTGGATGTCCTTTTGATGCTGCGCAATCAACTTTATTTGCGGAGGTGCTTAGATAATGACAACTCAAGAGAGCGCTCCACAAATTACTGAAGTAGAGATGATCACTGTTGTAATTGATGGCTTTGAAGTAACTGTTCCGAAAGGCACGCTCATTATTCGCGCAGCCGAGAAGCTCGGAATTCAAATTCCACGCTTCTGCGACCACCCACTTCTCTCTCCAGTTGGTGCTTGCCGCCAATGTCTCGTCGACGTTGAAATCAACGGTCGCGCTTTTCCAAAGCCACAGGCTTCATGCACAATTCCAGTAGAGCCAAATATGATTGTTAAAACACAGCTCACCTCTCCTGTTGCTGAAAAAGCACAGAGAGGCGTGATGGAACTTCTCCTTGGAAACCACCCACTTGATTGTCCTGTCTGTGACAAGGGTGGTGAATGTCCGTTGCAGAATCAGGCGATGAGCAATGGTGGCTCAGAAAGTCGTCTCGATGGCACAAAGCGCACCTTTGAGAAGCCAATTAACATTTCGTCTCAAGTTCTACTCGATCGCGAACGTTGCGTTCTCTGTGCCCGTTGCACACGTTTCTCTGAAGAGATCGCATCAGATCCGTTTATTACTCTTAACCATCGTGGTGCGCTACAACAAGTAGGTATCTACGAGAACGATCCTTTCAACTCATACTTCTCTGGTAACACGATTCAAATCTGCCCGGTTGGTGCGCTTACCGGAGCTTCATATCGTTTCCGTGCTCGCCCATTTGATCTTGTATCAACACCTTCAGCATGTGAGCACTGTGCATCTGGTTGCGATATGCGCACGGATGTCCGTCGTGGCAAGACTTTACGTCGCCTTGCCGGTGATGATTCAGCAGTAAATGAAGAGTGGAACTGCGATAAGGGTCGCTGGGCATTTAAATATGTAACATCAGTCGATCGCCTGACCCAGCCATTAGTGCGTAACTCAGATGGTGAACTCGTTCCGGCTTCTTGGCCTGAAGCACTCGCTGTCGCTGCGGCTGGTCTCAAGGGCAAGCGCTCAGCAGTTCTTGTCGGCGGTCGTTCGACAGTAGAAGACGCATATGGTTACTCAAAGTTTGCCCGTATCGCTCTTGGTACTAACGATATTGATTTCCGCGCACGAATCACCAGTGATGAAGAAGGCAACTTCTTGGCATCTCACGTGGCAACATCAGCAATCCATTACAGCGATATTGATAAGGCAGATCATGTACTTCTTCTCGCTTTTGAACCAGAAGAAGAATCTCCGATCGTATTCTTGCGCCTCAATAAGAATGTAAAAAAGCGCAATCTCAAGGTTTCATCTATCGCAACTAAGCAATCAATCGCGATGGATAAGCTCAATGTAGATTTCATTAGAGTTGCACCCGGAGCAGAGGGTTCTGCAGTTGCAAACGTTGCACTCACTTCGAAATCCGTAATTCTTATTGGTGAACGAGCCTCTGAATCAGCGGGTCTAATCTCAGCCGCCGTTGCATTGGCTGAAAAAACTGGTGCAAAGCTAGCTTGGATTCCACGTCGCGCTGGTGAGCGCGGCGCACTCGAAGCAGGAGCCCTCGGAACATTACTTCCAGGAGGACGCCCTGTTTCAGATTCTGCAGCGCGAGTAGATATTGCCGCTGCATGGGGAGTTGATTCACTGCCTGCCAATCCAGGACGCTCAACTTCTCAAATTATCGCGGCCCTTGGCGCGGGCGAACTCGATGCAATCATTGTCGGTGGAGTAGATCTGCGCGATATGTATAACAGCGACGAGTCAGTCGCAGCACTTAAAAAATCTTTTGTCATCTCACTTGAGATTGCTCCATCTTCTGTAACAGAAGTTGCCGATGTTGTTCTTCCGGTTGCAGCCGTTACTGAAAAATCTGGAAGCTTCCTTAATTGGGAAGGTCGTCCTCGCGCCTTTGATGCAGCAGTCTCAGAATCTCTTAATCGCAGCGATGTTCGTATTCTCTCTGCTCTAGCCGATGCCATGGGAACATCAATTATGTTGGGAACTGTCTCAGCAACAGCGCGTGAAATTGCACAGCTCGGTAAGTGGGACGGTGCGCGAATCACATTTACCCCAGTCGCTTCCAAGCAACCAACATCACCAAGTGGCAATCAAGCGATCATCACTTCGTGGCGCCGTCTGCTCGATATGGGCACATTGCAGCGCGGTGAAGATAACTTGGCTGGCACACGTCGCCAGACTGTTGCTGTAATTTCTGAAAAGCGCGCAGCAACTCTCGG
>JBIKSV010000125.1:0-2537 GCA_044348425.1 Candidatus Planktophila sp.
CTCCTCTCGCATGTGTTGGCTGGTCGTGGAGAGACAATCGCTCCACTTGGAAATTACAACAATGAGCTCGGCGTGCCGCTTACCCTGCTTCGCTGCAATGAATCGACTCAATTCTGTATCATCGAAATGGGTGCTCGACATATGGGTGATATCGCAGCCTTGTGTGAGATAGCACAGCCCAATATTGGAGTGGTGCTCCGTGTTGCTGCAGCACACCTTGGCGAATTTGGTTCACTTGAAAAAATTGCTCAAACTAAATCTGAAATGGTCGATGGCCTCAAGGGTAAAGGTGTCGCGGTACTTGGTACCTATGATGAGTACACGCCGAAGATGGGTGCTAAGCACCCAGGGGTAGTTGTCACATTTGGTGAGAAGAGCAAGAATCCGATTCGAGCTACAGAGATAGAGCTTCGTGAGGGTTGCGCTCATTTTGATTTAGTCACGCCAGCTGGTCGTAGCTCGGTCGCATTACGTTTAGTGGGTCTACATCAAGTTGCAAATGCGCTAGCGGCAGCGGCTGTAGCCCATGTTCTTGGATTTTCAACTGATGAGATTGCAAACTCTCTATCGCTAGCTGACTCTCATGCGAAATGGCGCATGGAGATTCATCAGCTACCAGAACTGACTCTGATCAATGATTCATACAATGCTAGCCCTGATTCGATGGAAGCTGCTCTTCGCACTTTGGCGTATTTCTCGCAAGAGCGAGGGGGCGAATCCTGGGCATTCCTCGGAAAGATGGCAGAGCTCGGCGAGTCATCACCGCAAGAACATGAAAAAATTGGCACCCTTGCCTCAGAGCTTGGCATCGATCATCTCATTGCAATTGCCTCGCCAGAGTATGCGGGAGCAGTAGGAGGAGAGACGGGTATGTCAATCCACTTATGCGCTGATAATCATCAGGCTCTCGAACTTTTTAAGTTTATTAATGAAGGCGATGTTGTTCTGTGCAAAGGCTCCCGATCGGCAGCGCTCGATGAAGTTGCCGATGAATTTATCAAAGCGTGGATGCAGAGAATGGGGAATCAATAAATGAAAGAGATCCTCATCTCAGGTTCGCTAGCGCTCTTCTTCTCACTTTTTGGCACACCTATTCTTATCAAGATGCTGGCACGTCGTGGGTACGGACAATTCATTAGAGATGACGGGCCTTCGTCTCACCATACAAAGCGTGGGACACCGACCATGGGTGGAATCATCATCATCCTCTCGGTCATCGCTGCCTACTTTATTGCCCACTTGCTAACAGGCAACACGGTAAGTGTTTCGGCAGTACTGGTTCTAGGGCTAGTAGTCGCACTAGGTCTCCTGGGCTTTATCGATGATTACATGAAAATCTCTCGTCAGAATTCGCGGGGAATTAGTGGCAAGCAGAAGATTTTCGGACAAGTTTTAGCAGCTTCAATATTTGCATACCTTGGTCTGCAGTTTCCTGATAAGGATGGACTTACTCCCATCAGCACTCAGCTTTCAACGGTACGCGATACCTCAATCACCTTGGGGGTAGTTGCAGTAATAATCTGGGTTGCTTTCATGGTCACTGCTACTAGCAACGGAGTGAACCTAACTGACGGATTAGATGGTCTGGCAACTGGCGCAGCTGTGATGACCTTTATTGCATTCATTCTTATTGGTGTCTGGGAATTTGGCGAAAGCTGCGCCATTAATCCAGGAAGCAATTGTTATGAAGTTCGCGATCCACTTGACTTGGCAGTTCTCGCGGCCGCTTTTGCGGGTTCATGTACTGGATTTCTCTGGTGGAATGCATCACCAGCCAAGATTTTTATGGGAGATACCGGCTCTCTTGCCCTTGGTGCAGCGCTAGCAGGTATTGCAACTTCGCTACGAGTAGAGCTTCTCCTGATTCCACTAGGCGGATTATTTGTAATCATTACTATGTCAGTAGTTCTTCAAGTGGCTTACTTTAAGTTAACGGGCGGAAAGCGACTTTTCCGTATGGCGCCGCTGCAACATCACTTTGAATTGTTGGGTTGGGGAGAAGTAACAATCGTTCTTCGCTTCTGGATTATCGCTGGATTATCAGTCGCACTTGGCCTCGGACTTTTCTACACACAGTGGATTGCTAGTTAGCGATCACTCCTATGGCAGCTGATTTTTATAAATCTCTTTCGGAGAAGCGAATCGTAATCGCAGGTGCAGGCGTTACAGGATTGCCTGTTGCGCATGCCCTTCAGTCTCGAGGAGCAGAAGTTAGATTTGCAGATGATCGCATTTCTGCCGTCGAAGGCTTTCACGTCAGCACTCCAGCGAGCATCAAGGGAGCTGACTTCGATGCTCTTTTGGTCTCGCCCGGTTGGAGAGAAGACCACCCGCTAATTCTGCTGGCAAAGAGCGAAGGCAAAGCAATTCTCAACGAAGTTGATTTTGCTTGGTTTATCAAAAATGAAATCAACCCTGGACAAAAATGGTTGGCTCTTACGGGTACAAATGGCAAGACCACGACGGTTGAAATGGTTGCTCACATCTTTGCTAGCGCAAATGTAAACGGAATAGCATGCGGAAATGTGGGTCGTACC
>JBIKSV010000007.1:0-35318 GCA_044348425.1 Candidatus Planktophila sp.
GACCATGAACTGAGCAGTGACCCCGCCAGAGAATTACAGTTGCAGCGCGAATCTCATCTTCTGTTAAACCGCCCATTGGCTTCCAGGGATTCCAAACAACACAGTCAGATGTAGTTAGCCCGAGAGATGCCACTGCGGTATTTCGCCCCAGATGTTGATCGGGAAGAAAGAGAATTTTCTGCCCCTTCTCAAGGGCCCATTTCATCGATTTTTCCGCATTCGATGATGTGCAAATAGTTCCGCCATTTTTTCCGGTAAAACTCTTGATAGCCGCAGAGGAATTCATATAAGTCACAGGGATTGTCACATCGGCTAATCCGAGAGATGTCAGATCACTCCAGCATTGATCAACCTGGCTAGCAGTTGCCATGTCAGCCATTGAACATCCAGCAGCAAGATCGGGAAGAATAACTTTTTGATGTGGGCCAGTAAGAATGTCGGCACTCTCTGCCATAAAGTGAACACCACAGAAGATAATGAACTCTGCATCGGATTGAGAGGCAGCGGCTTGTGCTAACTTAAATGAGTCTCCAGTGATATCTGCAAAATCAATAACTTCATCTCGTTGGTAGTGATGGCCAAGGATGAGGGCGCGAGAACCTAGAGCCTTTCGTGCAGCGATTGCTCGAGCAACCAATGACGGGTCACTGGCCTCGGGGAGTTCACCCTCACAAGAAACGCCACGTTCTGAGGTGAGATCACGGCCCTGTCCTAGGAGGAGCAGGTCGGTAAGACGCGTGGACATGACTGTATTCTCTCGACTTTTGAGTCGCAACGGCAACCCAAGGAGGGTATTCTTCGGCACATGACTACAGAGACATCACAGCCGGTAGAAATCACAACAGGAATCACCTTGACTGAAGCTGCTGCTTCAAAGGTTGCTGCCCTCCTTGCACAAGAGGGACGCGATGATCTCTACCTTCGCGTTGCTGTTCAACCAGGTGGATGCTCTGGGCTTCGTTATCAGCTGTATTTTGATGACCGCAATCAAGAGGGCGATATCACTCGCGAATTCGGTTCTGTAAAAGTTGTTGTCGACAAGATGAGCGATCCTTATCTCATGGGCGCATCTGTTGACTTCGTAGATACGATTGAGAAGCAGGGCTTCACAATCGACAACCCACAAGCGCAGGGTTCTTGTGCTTGTGGTGATTCTTTCAACTAATCTTCAATGAAGATAGGTGTTGCCGGCTCTGTTGGCTTAGACCACTTGATGACTTTCCCCGGAAAGTTCACTGACTCACTCGTAGCTGGATCACTCGAAAAGGTCTCACTCTCTTTTCTCGTTGATGGCCTAGAAGTTCGCCGTGGTGGATGTGCTGCAAACATCGCATTCGGACTTGCTCAACTTGGTGTATCTCCCATTTTGATTGCCGCAGTAGGAAAAGACTGGGCCGATTACGACGCATGGCTTACTCGCCACGGTGTTGATACATCGCATGTCTTGATCTCTCAAGAGCAGTACACAGCTCACTTCACCGTGACAACAGATACTGAGCTCAATCAGATTGCATCATTCTTTCCAGGTGCAATGTCGGAAGCACGCAATATCGAACTACAGCCGATCATGGACAAGACAGGTCGCTTAGATTTGTTGGTTATTTCACCTGATGATCCCGAAGCAATGTTGCGACACATGGAGGTGGCCCTGGAAAACGGGGTTCCCGTTGCAGCCGATCCTTCGCAGCAGATGGCACGTATGTCAGGCGATGAGATAAGGAAGTTAATTGATGGTGCAACTTATCTCTTTATGAATGAGTATGAACTAGCACTTGCCATTCAGAAAACCGGCTGGAGCGATCATGAGATTCTCCAGAAAGTTAAATACCGAGTTGTCACTCAGGGATCTAATGGCGCAAGAGTTGAAAGCATTAATGGTGAGTTCATTAAGGTGAGCTGCGCCCAAGAGCGCGCCAAGGTTGATCCGACAGGAGTCGGAGATTCATTTAGATCAGGCTTTGTCGCGGGACTCTCGTGGGGACTTTCTCACGAGCGTTGCGCGCAAATCGGTTCAATGGTTGCCACGTATGTAATTGAAACTACCGGCACTCAGGAATATCGCTTTACGCCTCAAGAATTCTTGGCACGCTTCACTGAGGCATATGGTCAAGATGCAGCTAATGAAATTGCAGCACACCTAGCTTCTTAGCTTTACTCTCTTCGTTGCGGCCACTTTTCTACAAAGATTTAATTGCCTCAATAAGCGCAGAGATATCTTCAGCTGTGTGCTCGGTGTTTAAAGTGATTCGAAGGTGACTTTCAGCTTTAAAGCCCAGCGAAGTGATTACATGGCTTGGGGCTAGATAATCGGGCGAACATGCAGATCCGGCATCGAGTGCTATGCCGAGATTGTTGAGTTTCCGGACGCACTCCTCAGCAATTGCTCCATCAACGATAATTGAAATATATCGAGAGTCGCTTTCATTTTCGGCGCCAATCAAAGTCACCCCAGTAATGGTAGAAAGTCCTGAACTTAGTACTGAGCGGGCTTTGATGATTTTTGCCAAATCTTGCTTGTAAAGATTGAGTGCGACGATGGCTCCCACAAGCAGTGGCAATGAATAACTTCCGGGAGTTCGAATCGGAGCAAGGTGTGGAAGTGGATAGCGATACTTCTCATCATTTTGAAGCACGAGGAATCCCAAACCAGCTGGTCCTTGCCATGCAGTTGCATCGTAAGTTGCAGCGCTAATCGCAGGATTAAGTGGAATCGGTATTGCCTTTGTACAGTCGAGGACGACCCGAACTTCGTTTGAAATCTGCTCCAGCAAACCGGCAATATCTTGAGTGGTTCCGATCTCCCCATTGCGTTGCTGCAGAGATATCAGGCCGCTTTCTTGAGAAGAATTTAGAAAATCAGTTATCTCCGGCGTTATCGATAGCAGACCATTTGCATCACTCTGCAAAGTTGCCTTAGGCCCGCCATAGCCATAAGCGACCGCCCTGACTTTTCCAACATCGAGATTCGATGTGACTAAGTGAGCCCCTTCTCGCAGGTAGCCCTGAATTGCGAGGTGGTGAAGTATTGCTGGCTCACCGACCAGCTCGATTTTCGCGGGGGAGACCTCAAGAAAGTCGGCAAGCTCATCGATGGCAGCTCCGCGTAGGGCTGCCGCTTGGGAAGATGCCTGGGAAATCTTCTTCGGATCCGCCCAGCCAGCCTCAAAGGCGGCAGATATCGCTTCTACGACTTCGCTACGAAGTGAAGTTTCGGATGTGAAATTTCTTGTGAGCTGAACCACCCGCCCAAGGCTACCCTTCAGTGCATCTACTGAGCGCATCCGCCACTATCCTTAGGTCATGCCTGCATCACAGAAAAAGCGCACTCTCGGTTGGCTGCTGATGGCTTTCGTAGCGACGGTAAGCCTGAGTGGATGCTCATTTAAGTCAGAAGATATCTCCGGAATGGGTTTTCCTAAGGGCGTCTCTAGCGTAAACGACATTTCTCTCTCCCTCTGGCAGGGTGCCTGGATTGCAGCAGCAGTTGTTGGAATTTTTACTTTTGTTTTGATCATGTGGCCGGCAGTTTTTCATCGCGCCAAAGCGGATAAGCCAGAATTTCCAAAGCAGACTCAGTACAACATTCCTGTTGAAATTCTCTACACAGTAATCCCGTTTATTATCGTGGCGGTTCTCTTTTATTACACAGCAGTTAAGCAGGAGAAGATTGTTGATCTGAAGACTCCTGCACAACATGAAATTAACGTCGAAGGAATTCAATGGTCATGGCAATTTGGATATCCCGATGCAGGTCCGAAGGCTGTAGTAACAGGTACTCCTGAGTTACCGCCGACGCTTTATCTTCCTCTCGGCGAAAGTGTTCGATTCAAGATAACAGCCAATGACGTTGTTCACGGTTTCTGGATTCCTGCCTTTATGATTCAAATGCAGAACCTGCCAGGAGTTACAAACTATCTACAGTTCACGGCAAATGAGCTAGGAGAGTTCCCAGGTCGATGCAACATTCTTTGCGGTCGAAACCATACGCAGATGATTTTTAAGGTGAAAGTAGTTACCCCAGAGCAGTATCAGAGTTATATCTCATCCCTAGAGGCAGGCGCATAATGACCACATTTGCAGAACGTCCTACGATCACCGCACCGCGCCAGGGAGTCCAAAAGACATCATGGGGGTCACAGTTCGTCAAGACAATTACTTCAACAGACCACAAGCGAATCGGTTATCTATATCTTGCGACATCATTTTTCTGGTTCCTAGTCGGTGGATTATTGGCACTTTTTATTCGCGCCGAACTCTCTCGACCAGGTATGCAATTTCTGAGCAACGAGCAATACAACCAAATCTTTACGATGCACGGCACGATTATGTTGCTTCTCTTCTCAACATCACTCTTTATTGGTTTCGCAAATGTGATTATGCCTTTGCAAATTGGTGCTGCAGACGTTGCCTTCCCTCGACTCAATATGCTTTCTTACTGGCTCTACTTCTTCGGTTCTATCCAGACAGTTGCTGGCTTCTTAGCCCCTGGCGGAGCCGCATCATTCGGTTGGACCGCTTATGCTCCGCTTTCAAGTTCAACTTATTCACCTGGAATTGGTGCCGACCTTTGGATTATGGGACTCGCGATTTCGGGACTCGGTACGATCCTTGGAGCCGTTAACTTCATTACAACAATCTTTACGATGCGTGCTCCTGGAATGACGATGTTCCGCATGTCTATCTTCTCTTGGAACGTTCTACTCACATCTATTCTCGTTTTGCTCGCCTTCCCACCACTAGCTGCGGCTCTATTGGGGCTTGAGTCAGATAGATTATTTGGTTCGCATATATTTGATCCGGCTAATGGCGGAGCTATGTTGTGGCAACACTTATTCTGGTTCTTTGGTCATCCTGAGGTTTATATCTTGGCTCTACCGTTCTTCGGTATTGTCACTGAAATTTTGCCAGTCTTTAGTCGTAAACCAATCTTCGGATACAAAGGTTTGATTGCGGCAACAATTGCCATTGCAGCTTTATCTGTAGCTGTATGGGCACACCATATGTTTGCATCAGGACAGGTGCTTCTGCCCTTCTTCTCCTTCATGACCTTCTTAATCGGTGTTCCTACCGGCGTTAAATTCTTCAACTGGATCGGAACGATGTGGCGAGGGCAGGTAACTTTTGAATCACCAATGCTCTTTGTTATGGGATTCTTGATCACCTTCCTTTTCGGTGGAATCACTGGAATTATTCTGGCTTCACCTCCACTTGATTTCGCAGTTTCAGCAAGCTATTTCGTAGTCGCGCACTTCCACTACGTTCTCTTTGGTACCGTGGTCTTTGCAATGTTCGCTGGCTTCTACTTCTGGTGGCCTAAGTTCACCGGCCGAATGCTCAACGAGCGTTTAGCAAAGATTCACTTCTGGACACTTTTCTTCGGATTCCACCTCACCTTCCTTATTCAGCACTGGTTAGGTATCAAGGGATTCCCTCGACGCTACGCTGATTACCTAGCGACAGATGGCTTTACTGAGATGAACATGATCTCAACAGTAGGTTCAGCGCTTCTTGCGCTTTCGATGATTCCGTTCTTTATCAATATCTGGATTACCCGCAAGAGTCCAATGGTAAATACCGATGATCCATGGGGATATGGCGCTTCTCTTGAGTGGGCTACAAGTTGCCCACCACCACGCCATAACTTCACATCTATGCCGCGTATTCGTTCTGAGCGCCCGGCCTTTGATCTTCATTACCCACACATTAAGACAGAGGGGCATAACTAATGAAAGCTAATTGGCAGCTCTTTATTGGTCTTGCAGTTTTCTATGCAATCATGGCAGTTATTTACTACTACGTCGGTGGTGAAGCTGTAGGAATTACCGGCATGATTCTTTCGGCTTGCCTTGCTGGAATGGTGGGTTTCTATATCTGGTTTACCCAGAAGCGCATTGGTTTTGAAATCCCATCAGATGATCTCAATGCAGAGATAGCAGATGATGCAGGCGAGCTCGGTTTTTACAGCCCTCATTCATGGTGGCCATTGCCTGTAGCGGTAAGTGCGACAGCGCTAGGACTAGGTCTCATCATCGGATGGTGGTTAGTGTTAATCGCACTCGGCGCTCTTGTATTGAGCATCATCGGTTTTGTCACTGAATACGAGAAGCCACTACCGGATGAGTCACACGTAGGTTAATCCACACAGGTTGTTACTCACAGTTTGATACTTGTAAGGTGAAAATAGAGTGATCCGTCTTGAGCGGTGGACTCCCTGGGTATTTGTAGTAATTTGGAGCTCAGGTTTTGTAGTTGCTAAATATGCATTTGAACATTCTGACCCTCTCTTTTTTCTAGGTATTCGGCTCCTGATAGCCGCTGCACTATTGGCAGCAATAACCTTAGCTTTTGGTCAAACGCTTCGATTGAATCGCAATCAACTCTTTATATCGCTGATTCTGGGCATCACTCTCCAAGCGCTCTATCTCGGGGGAGTCTGGGAGGCCATAGCGAATGGATCACCAGCTGGAATCGCATCAGTGATTACGAGTACTCAACCAATTTTTGTATCTATCCTGGCATTTATTCTTCTCAAAGAGGGTTTAAAGAGAAACCAGATGGCTGGTCTCATTCTGGGGTTCGCAGGTGTGGTTCTAGTTCTCTTTCCGGCTCTTTCTGAACGCGGAACGATGACGCAGATATCTCTTGCGCTACTGATACTAGGTCTCTCAGGCTCGACTTCGGCAACCCTTATTCAAAAGAAGTATGGAAGTATTTCGCCTCTACTTTCGGGCACGACTTTTCAATTTCTTTTTGCGGGTCTTATTCTCACTGCGATTTCAATCGCAACAGATCGAACATTTATTGAGTGGAACATCCAAACATCACTCGCAATGGCGTGGGCAATTATTGTCACATCTATCATCGCGGTCTTGGCTTTGTTGTGGATGCTACAACGGGGGAGCGCAGCTAAAGTTTCAGCGCTGCTTTATCTAGTTCCGCCGATGACATCTGTTCAGGCGTGGATTCTCTTCGATGAAAAGCTAAACGCCCAGACCGTCATCGGAATTGCAATGACTGCACTGGGCGTTGCTCTGGTTCAGAGAAGTTAGTGGTGCTCGATCTCTCTACGCTCTGACTCTGTTGCCTTAGGTATAGCAGTGGTGGCAGCACGAGAAATGCGATTGCGAATCTTATTCTTGAGCGCTTGTGGACGCTTTACTCCAGCAGCGTCAAACTCAGGAAGTTCTAGCGGTGCTAGCTGCTCGTGAGAGGTGAGCAACCATGCCTTTTCTGGGCTGATTGGCTCGTGGATCTCAACGAACTCACCATGCGGTAATCTCACTAAGCGTCCGGTTTCACGTCCGTGTAGAACTAATTCGCGATCGGCGCGCTGCAATGAGAGGCAGATGCGCTTGGTAACGATAAAGGCTATCGGTGGTAAGACCAAAACGCCGATACGAGAGAACCACATCATCTGATTGATGCTCAGATCGAAAGTAACAGCGATAATGTCGTTACCGCCGTTAATTAATGAGACCAAGGTAAAGGTGAGCGCCATTGCACCGATTGCTGTTCGGTTCGGATTATTGCGAGGGCGGTCCAAGAGATGGTGTTCGCGCTTATCGCCAGTCGCCCATGATTCGATGAATGGATATAGCGCGAGCAGAGTAAACATGATTCCCGGCAATATGAGGCCCGGAATAAGAATGTTCCAGGAGACTGTGTATCCGAAGATTACGGATTCAAGTGGCGGCGCCATACGCACTAATCCATCAAGCCATCCCATATACCAATCGGGTTGTGAACCGGCAGAGACTTGGCCTGGTGTGTAAGGGCCGTAAAGCCAGATCGGGTTAATTGATGCAACAGCGCCTAAGAAAGCAGTGACACCGAAGACGATAAAGAAGAAACCACCCGCTTTTGCCATATAGACAGGCATGAGTGGGTAACCAACTACGTTCTTCTCGGTGCGGCCTGGTCCAGGGAATTGTGTGTGCTTCTGGTACCAAACCAACATTAAGTGGACGGTGATGAGTGCCAAGAAGATTCCCGGCAGGATAAGAACGTGCACAATATAAATTCGAGGGATAAATGCCTCACCAGGGAAAGCTCCGCCAAATGCAAAGAACGAGAGATAGGAACCCACAACAGGTATCGCCTGAATAATCGCTTCTGCAATACGAATACCTGTTCCTGAGAGAAGGTCGTCAGGCAATGAATAACCAAGGAAGCCTTCAACAATTCCAAGCGTCAAAAGTCCGATACCGATGATCCAGTTGAATTCACGTGGCTTACGGAAAGCGCCTGTGAAGTAAACACGGAGCAAGTGCACAACTATTGCGACCATAAAGAGCAAAGCTGCCCAGTGGTGAATCTGTCGCATCAAGAGTCCGCCACGAACTTCAAATGAAATATCGAGTGCGGATGCGTATGCAGCAGACATTTCAACACCCTTGAGCGGCGCATATTCACCGTCGTAGATGACTTCGCGCTGAGAAGGGTCAAACCAGAAAGTTAAGAAAGTTCCAGAGACCAGCAAAATGATAAATGAGTAAAGGGCAATCTCACCGAGCAGGAATGACCAATGGTCAGGGAAAACCTTCTTGAGACTCTTCTTCAGGTATCGAGCAGCTCCAACGCGATCGTCAACGTATCCCGCTACATTTCCTGCGATTCTTTCACGTGCTGTCATGCTGAGCGCCCCCAGAAGCTAGGTCCAACCGGTTCATTAAATGGAGCTTGGGCTATCAAGTAGCCCTCGCTATCTACTGTTACCGCCAATTGTGGCAGTGGTCGTGCAGCTGGTCCAAAGATAACTTTGGCAGCTCGGGTCACGTCAAAAGTGGATTGGTGACATGGGCAGAGCAGATGCTTTGTCTGTTGTTCGTAGAGAGCGACAGCGCATCCCATATGTGAGCAAATCTTTGAGAAGGCGATGATTCCTTCGTGAGTCCATGAGAGTCGTTCGTCATCGAGGTTAAAATCTTCAGGGCGCAGACGAATCAAAAGAACAGCATCCTTAGCGATGTCACTGAGTTTGCGGTGCTTATCTTCACCGATGATTTCCGGAAGCGTCTGTGCAACCGCTCCGACTTCAAGATCAGATGCCTTGATTGGGCGATCACCTGGATCGGTGACCAAACGAGTACCGGCCTTCCATGAAGTTTCCTTCTGCTCATTGCCAGGTAGTGGACCCAAATCACGAAGCAAAAGGAGTGGAGTTAAGCCAGATAGACCTAAGGCCAGCCCGAGTGTTCGCTTAATAAGAGGTCGGCGTCCGAGACCTGCAACTGCAGCGCCTTCCTTAACTGACTTAACGAACTCTGCGCGGTCAACTTCATCAGAACGAAATTCGTGACGCTGTGCAATTACCTCTTCATCAGACATTAATTGTTTTGCCCAATGAATAGCACCAGCACCGATAAAGAAGAGCGCCATGGCCATACCTAGTCCTAGGAATAGCTGGTGTGCGTTCTGATCGCCGAAAATTGGGATAAAGATAAAGGTGTCGGTATCGATAAAGATGTAGGAGTAAATCAAAAGAAGGGTTCCAGATACTGAGAGCATGAAGAGAATTGCTACTTGGCGCTCGGCAATTTTTGCGTACTTCTCATCAACATCAGTACGTCTATGTTGATGCGCTGGAAGACCTGGATCTTTAATTAATTCGATTTCTTTAGACTCGTTAGACATTTCTCTATCTCGCCTTCATCGCTAGCCATACTGCAACGCCAATGAGCATTCCAATTCCAAGAGTCCAGACAAGCAATCCTTCAGTAACAGGGCCTACGCGACCGAGTGCGACGCCACCAAGCTGTGGTTCTGTCTCAGCATGCTTGATCCACTTAATGACAGATAGCTTTTCTTCTGGTGTAAGAGTTTTATCGCTGAAGACTGGCATCGATTGCGGTCCGGTGATCATTGCTTCATAAATGTGTTTTGGTGTAACGCCCATGACACTTGGCGCCCACTTACCTTGCGTGAGAGCTCCACCTTGACCAGCAAAGTTGTGACACATTGCGCAGTTAGTTCTAAATAGTTCGCCACCCTCGGCGATACTGCCATCGCGTTCGTAATTGAGGAGTTCATCGCCTGGAACTTCAGGACCAGGGGCAAGTGATGCCACATAGACAGCCATCGCGTGAATCTCTTCTGGTGTGTAAACAACATTCTTACGGACCGCCTGTTGGCTCATATCAGCCATCGGCATACGTCCGGTGCCTACTTGGAAATCTACCGATGCAGCGCCAACGCCAATCAGTGATGGAGCGACAACGCCGCCTTCGGCATTAAGGCCGTGGCAAGACGAGCAACCCTTGAGGAATAACTGCTTTCCTTCTTCAATAAGTGCAGATCTATCGGCATTCGCTGTCGTTGTATTGGTGACAGCGCTAGCTACCTGGAAAGTGGTACCGATTGTCAGAAGTCCGAAGATGAGCAAAAGGGGTCCTGCTGCTCGATGCCGGCGTAGACGCGATAGACGCTTCACTTATTTCCTTTCATAGTGGAACAGAACAAATCATTCATTACATTTACTTAATTAGATAAATAGCTGAGAAGAGTGCGATCCAAACAACATCGACAAAGTGCCAGTAGTACGAGACCACAATTGCAGTTGTTGCTTGGCTCTGCGTGAAGCGACGAGCTTTTGCCACACGTACCAAAACGATGAGGAAGGCGATGAGACCACCCGTTACGTGTAATCCATGGAAACCTGTAGTCAGGTAAAAGACTGAGCCGTAGGCAGATGATGAGAGAGTCAAACCTTCGCTCACCAACATGGCGTACTCGTAGACCTGGCCCGCAATAAAGAAAGAGCCCATCAAGAATGTCAGAGCAAACCACTCGCGCATTCCCCACTTGCTGACATTTGCAAGTGAACCGGTGCGGCGAACTTGAAAGCGCTCGGCAGCAAAGACACCGAACTGACATGTCACCGAAGAGAGAACAAGAATCGTTGTGTTGAGAACAGAGAATGGGATAGCCAAAACTTCTGAGGCTTCCTTCCAAATCTCTGGACCTTGCACGGCGCGTGTTGTGAAGTACATGGCAAAGAGAGCGGCAAAGAACATTAGTTCACTAGAGAGCCAAACGATTGTTCCAACAGCGACAAGGTTGGGGCGAGTGATCTTGTGATGGCCCTCGATATTTGTAGTGCTCACGGAACTGGTCATGAGGTGATTATTCCCGAGAAAGACCAGTTCAGCCTACTTTTCAGGGTCGAAAGGAGCCCATTTTGCCCTCAAAATAAGGTGAAAAGGCTCACCTTCTTCAGGGATGACTCGATGCCGGGAAGCCCATTTAAGGGCATTACAATCGGCCTATGGCATCGCATGAATCATCGTCTCGAAAGTTGAATTTCGTCCTTTACTCAGATGACTCAACAACCCGCGCTGCAGTCACCTCTGCTCTAGGAAGCAAGGTTTCTCCAGAACTAGGGGAGCACGAAATTCGCGAGTTTGCGACAGCCGATGCACTTCGGCTATATGTAGATTCTGTAAAGCCCGGCTCTGATCGTCCCATTGATCTCTTCATTCTTGATGGTGAGGCAACCCCGGAAGGTGGCATGGGTGTAGCTCGCCAACTCAAGGATGAAGTATTCAACTGCCCGCCAGTGCTTTTAATTGTTGCTCGCAAGGAAGATGGCTGGCTCGCTGCATGGTCACGCGCAGAAGCCAGCGTTACTCACCCGGTTGACCCATTTACATTGGCCGACACGGTCGCATCACTTATTCGCAACCACTCCGTTGCAAAAATTTAGCGCGATTTATTATTGAGCAAGGAAGGGCCTCTATGTCTGCGTTATGGCCAGACCTTATTTCCCGATTGCAATCTGGGATCGATCTAGAACCTGTAGAGATTCAATCAATACTCAACTCGATTCTGCGTGATGAGGCAGATATCGAATCGATAAAAGCTTTTCTAGTTGCGCTCTCTCGTAAAGGGGAGAGTTCGGCTGAAGTGGTTGCACTCGTCGAAGAGCTCTACAAGCATTCGGCGCCAATCTCCATTAAGGAGAGAGCGGTAGATACAGTCGGAACCGGTGGAGACGGATTTCATACAATCAATATCTCGTCGACAGCTGCAATTGTTGCCGCAGCTGCTGGTGCTCGGGTGGTAAAACACGGAAGCCGAGCCGTCTCCTCCAAATCCGGAGCCTCCGATTTCTACTCGGCCCTTGGCATTGTTCATGATCTAGATGGCGCAGGCGTTGAAAGAACTGTACGCGAACTTGGAATCGGCTTCTGCTTCGCTCCGGTCTTTCATCCCGCCATGCGTTTTGTCGCTCCTGCTCGTAAGGAGCTAGGAGTGCCGACAGTCTTTAACTTTTTGGGTCCATTGGTTAACCCTGCGAAACCTGCTGCAATTGCACTCGGTGTTGCTAACGAACGTATTCATCAGACCATGGCTGAAGTTATGGCCTCAAAAGGGTGCGACGGCTTTATCTTCCGCGGTGATGATGGCCTTGATGAGATAACACTCAATGGCAGTACGACCGTGCTTGCAATAGGCGGTAAAAATATTGTTCGCGAACAAATTGATGCGAGAGATTTCGGCTTAGAGAATGCACCGTTGTCGGCGATAGTCGGCGGAGATGGCGCCGAGAATGCCGCGATTTCAATGGCGATTTTCAGGGGCGAGAAAGGTGCGCCGCGAGATGTTGTTCTTTTAAATGCTGCCGTAACCATCGCCGCCTTTGAAGGCAATCTCGACGAACCGATTCAGGTGCGGATTTCAAAAGGCTTAGAGCGCGCGACGAACGCTATTGATTCTGGGGCCGCTCTTGATTTGGTGGCGAAGTGGGGCGAACTTTCGCGCGCGATTTCTCCTTCGGCGAGTAAGCAATAAGTTCTTCGATCGTAAAGATTTCTAAACCAGCCAGTCTTTTAAAGAGTCCGTGCAACACGGCAATCGTTGCATTCACATCATCTAATGCTCGGTGTGTGGGCTGGATCTCTGCCTTAAAAATCTCTGCAAGTGTTCCTAATTTGCAGTTGGGAGCCTCATCTCTATCAAGGACCTTTCGCGCCAAAATAGCCGTATCAACAATTCTCTGTTTTGGCCAAATAAGAGAAGAGGCTTTGGCTGCTGCTTTAACAAAAGAGAGATCAAATGGTGCGTTCTGGGCAACAAAAACTGTTTCGTCGCCACCTACAAAGTCGATGAGGCTTGGCATGACTTCGGTAATCTCAGGTGCATTGCTTACTGTCTCGTCATCGATTCCGGTTAGGGCTGTAATGTAAGGAGGAATTGGGTGTCCCGGATTTACCAAGGTTGAAAAAGTACCTAGTACTTCACCGCCCTTGATGCGAATTGCGCCGATCTCTGTAATGCCAGCTCCCAAATGAGGAGCGCTACCACTTGTTTCTAGATCTAACACGACAAATTCAACGAGGTGAAGTGGAGTACCGATTTCTTGAATAGTGGATTGCCAGGTTGAGTTTTTCTCACCATCTTTTGACATAGCCACACAGGTACTCTAATTCACAGATGCGACATCTTTGCCTTGTGTAGTAAGCACCTCTACCCTTCACATATGAGCGTTCATGATGCACCGGCCGGATCTATGCAGGACTTTCGCCAGAGTGGCCATGGCGACAATGGCAAAATTGGAATCATTTTCGTACATGGATTTACGGGCTCACCCATCAGCATGCGCCCTTGGGCTGATTTTTTCGCAGCGAAGGGTTATGCGGTTTCTGTTCCATTGCTTCCGGGCCACGGAACAACTCCTGAAGACCTAAACCGCGTGAAGTGGCAACAATGGCCAAACAAGGTCGAGGAAGAATTAGATTGGATGATTAGCCAAGGCTTGACCCCGTTTGTATTCGGCCTATCTATGGGTGGCGGAACAACTCTTCATATTGCTCTCAGACGGTCAGCACAGCTCGCCGGAATAGTTCTGGTTAACCCCATGATTCACGTCGAAAAGGTTCCACATCAATTAGCCTGGATAATTTCGCGCTTTCAAAAGATGCGATCATCTGTCGGCGATGACATCAAAAAGCCAGGAGTCACTGAACATGGTTATGACTCATTACCAGCGGTCGGTGTCTATCAATTGTTAAAGATGCTTTCGTACACACGTAAGCGTCTTCATGATGTGACGACACCTTTGATGCTTTTTCATAGCAAAGATGACCATACTCTGCCCGTATCCAATACAGAGATAATCATGGATAGCGTCGGATCAACAGCGAAGCAGCGGATAGAGCTGGTCAATAGTTTCCATGTAGCTACCTTGGATTACGACAAAGAGATTATTTTTGAGAATTCGTTGATCTTTGTAGAGGCAAATAAACCAAGAATATGAATCCTGTTTTACAAGCACTCGGTGGCAAGAGAATCGCTGATGCATTCCGCAGGACTGTTTCAGGCGATCCTTCTGGTGCCCCCGAATGGTCTAAACAAATGGCGATCGGTAATGATCTAGGTTTTTATGGCCCTGAAAGTGATGTCTGGAAAGTTCATGGATCGCTCTCTACTCTCGTTGGTGGAGTACGCGCACTTTTGATGCAAGCTGCATACCCTGCGGCACTTGCGGGAGTTGCCCAGCATTCGCAATACGACACAGACCCTTTGGGTCGATTAGAACGTACTACCCGGTGGTTAACGATTACATCTTTTGGTTCAACAGAGGCTATTGAACGAGAAGCCTCTCGGGTTAGGCAAATGCACACGAGGGTAAATGGAACGTATCAAGATGAGGTTGCCATCCACAGTTATTCGGCGGAGCAAGAGCGCCATCTTCTCTGGGTTCATTGTGCATTTACAGATTCATTCCTCACTGCATATCGTGAAGTAAATCTTCCTGGAACAGTGGTAGTTGAAAATTATGTTAAAGAGTGGAGCAAGAGCGCAGAACCACTCGGTTTGGCAAATGCCCCGCGGAGTGATGCCGAACTTACAGAGACGCTCAATGATTTTCTAAACAATGAGATTAAGGCGCTTGCTATGACTCCAGAAATCGTAAAGTTTCTGATTAAGCCGCCTTTCTCACCTTGGGCAATGCCGTTTTACAGGACCCTTTGCAACGCTGCAATTTCCACAATGGACCCACGAGTTCTGAAGGTACTTGGCCTCTCACCTAAATCACGACGTTGGCTAGCCGTAGTGAAACCGATCCTCAGGGCTTTAGGTGCTCTTCTCGGTGAAGAGTCGCCCAGCCAAAGCATTGCTAGAGCACGTATCAAACGGATAACCTCGACGCCATGAGTACCTGTATTTTCTGTTCAATCGTCAATGGCGATGTTCCCTCTTTTCGAATCTTTGAAGATAACGACCACTTGGCATTTCTAGATATATTTCCCGCAGCGCTTGGTCATGCATTAGTCATTCCGAAAAAACATAGTTCAGATATTCATGAGATTACTGGCCCTGAATATGGAGCCTTGGCTTCTCGCGCTAAATTGGTTGCTGACATAATTCAAGAAAAACTTTCAACCGATGGCGTAACAATCATGCAGATGAACAAGGCGGCTGGATGGCAAAGTGTCTTTCACACCCATTTCCATGTCATCCCACGCTTTACTGCAGATAATCTCAATCAACCATGGAAACCTGCTGCTGCCTCACAGGATGAACTAACCGAAATACACTCTCGAATCATTCAAAGTTAGCCATTGGAAAGATAAGCTGGGGCTATGAAGCATGAGCTCGAGTTTGTTGTATTTATCGCACTTTTGGTTCTCATAGCCCTGAGTTCTTATTCAGTGCTCTTACTGCGTAGGTCTGCAAAGAAGCTCAATCGAAATGCAGATCGTGTGACAAAAGAGATCAAAGGTCAGACTTCTCAGATTAAAACCGAGCTTGGTTACGTCTACCAACAGCTAGAGGCGCTCGAACAGTTGTTGCCCCTTTTAAAACTTACCGCACCTTTGCCTCCATCACGGGGTTGGGCGGCATCACCAGACTTCCTACTCTCGCTCTTCGAAACTTCAAGAACCACGAAGCCCCGCTTAGTCGTTGAGCTCGGCTCTGGAGTATCCACATTGGTATTAGCTAAATCGGGCGCAAAGAAGATTGTCTCCCTTGATCATTCAACTGAATATGGAGAGCAAACCCGCGCTATGTTGAGCAACCACCGGGTCAGGGGAGTCGAAATCAGAATCGACGACCTTGAGAAATATCAGGGTGGGTATTCTTGGTATTCGCGTGCAAGCCTCAAAGGCATCGCAAAGATCGACCTCTTGGTGATTGACGGCCCTCCGAGTGCAACTAATCCTGATGCTCGCTACCCGGCGCTGGAAAACCTCCTTCCGCTTCTATCGGCTAAAGCAACAATCATGCTTGATGATGCTAATCGCGCTGATGAGAGAAAACTTGCAGATGCTTTCTTGGCGGCGCTTCCAAATCACAAGCTAAGATTTCTTTATCACGAAAAGGGAACTGCGATTATCGAACCCCGATAATCCGAGGTAAATCATCTAAGTGAAACTCGCACCGAAGTTGTTTTCACGCCCTCGCACCGAACGTGACGAGCGATGGATAAAGGATGCCCTCAAGGATGAGACCTTTGCCGGCACACTATTAATGATTTCGGCATTGATTGCGATTGTGATTGCCAATAGCTCTCTCTCTGAATGGTACTTCGACCTACTTGCCCTAAAATTTGAGATCCCATTTCTATCGCTCAACCTCACCTTCGCGCATTGGATCTCAGATGGGCTTCTAGCCATATTCTTTTTCATCGCCGGACTCGAACTCAAACACGAGCTTGTACATGGCTCGCTTTCAAATAAGAGTCAGGCGATAGTTCCAGTTGTGGCAGCTATCGCTGGAATGGCTATTCCCGTTTTGATCTTTTCAACGCTACTTCGAGGCGATTCGCAAGCACTTGAAGGTTGGGCGATTCCGATGGCAACCGATATCGCATTTGCTCTCGCGGTCCTTGCAATTGCAGGGCGCAGATTGCCCACTGAGATTCGGGCTTTCTTGCTCACAGTGGCAGTGGTGGACGATCTTGGCGCGATATCAGTAATCGCAATCTTCTACTCCGAAAAGTTTTCTCTTGATTATTTTCTGTTAACGATTGTCGCGTTAGCTCTCTTTGGGATATTGCACAGAATTGGTAAAGCCCACATCGTTATCAGCTTGCCATTGGCTTTGTTCTCTTGGTGGGCGATGTACAAATCGGGTATTCATGCAACCGTCGCAGGAGTAGCGCTGGCACTCTTGATCCCGAATAAGCCTCGAGCAGATGAAGGGATTTCGACTGCTGAGCGTTGCGAAGCGAAAGTTCATCCGATTAGTGTTCTTTTGGTAATTCCACTCTTCGCCTTTGTTGCAGCAGGTGTGGATATTCGAGGAGCGGGCCTCATCGAAGGAATTACAAGCCCCATTTCCTCAGGAATTATCTTTGCCCTAGTTATCGGAAAGTTCTTGGGAATCTTTGGTGCAACTTATCTCTTCACTCGATTTACTCGTGCATCACTAAATGAAAACCTGAAATGGAGTGATGTGAGTGCGATTGGCTTGCTCGCGGGTATCGGTTTCACGGTCTCGCTTCTGATCGTTGAACTCAGTTACGAAGAGAGTCAGGCCCTAGCTGATGCGAAAGTTGGCGTTCTCACAGCCAGCGTGGTGGCCTCAATTTTGGCAATCATGCTCCTGCGAATTCGAGCAAGAAGAATTTTATGACCCCTTCCATCGCAGGGCTCTCTGTTCTAAGGTTTTAATATGAGTTTCAAGAATGTTTTTGTATTGAGCCCAGGACGTTCTGGCTCCAAGACATTCGTTGAGGCCTGCAATCATCTAACAAACTACTCATCCGCTCATGAATCACTGAGTTCTAAGTTGGGCGATGAACGATTTGCTTATCCAGAAAGACATATTGAGGCCGATAACAGGCTCACGTGGTTTACAGGAGAGTTAGCTAGGAGATTTTCTGAGGACGTGCTTTACATTCACTTGATTCGAGATTTCGACGCAACTGTTGACAGCTTCCATCACAGACTTGTTAATAGCGCTTACAGGTCTTCGATAATGAGCGCTTTTGGCCATGGCATCTTAATGAAGCCGGGAGACTGGCCGAAAGAACAAGAGCGCGATCTTGCTAAATTTTATGTCGAAACCGTTCATTCAAATATCAAATACTTTCTCGCTAATCGGCTCCATCATGTTGTTCATCTTGAAGACGGCGGAGATAGTTTTGATAGATTCCTCGAGATTATTGGTGCCGAAGGGGATTTAGACCAAGCACGAGCTACATGGCTGAAAGTTCATAACGCACGCACTTAAATATGGATGGTGAAACTCCAAACAGAATCTAGCGCTAGTAGATGTAGCCTGGTATCACTGCAAAGATTGATTCAGATCGATTTCAGAAGTTATTTAGTTATCTCTTCGACTGTTGGGACAGGTATCTCGCAGGGAGCCCCATCGCAGCAGTTGGTTTTCATGTGGCAATGAGGGCAGAGCCATCTTGTTGAAACCGGATCATAAGGAGCACCACAGAAATCGCATGGCATCTGGTTATTTGCATTCACACCCTGAATATAAATCAAGTGGAAGGCATTTAATGGGAGAAACTCTTCACTGCGTTACGTGGACGAAATCCATACGCCTCTTCACTGCGTTACGTGGACGACATTCACTCGCCTCTTCATTGCATTGCGTGGACGATACTGGGATCGAACCAGTGACCCCCACAATGTCAATGTGGTGCTCTACCGCTGAGCCAATCGTCCTAGGTATATATAAGTATCAAGTTGTGTCGAAAGTATAACTGATGGAACTACTACTGGTCTAACGAGCGTAGTCATCCTGAATGCGCTCGATATCGTCTTCGCCAAAGTATGTTCCACGCTGTACTTCCACGAAGATCATGATTTCACTGCCTGAATTTCCAATTCGATGTGCTTGGCCGATAGCAACTTCAACAGATGAGCCCGCTTCAACCTTAAATTCTTTATCGCCCAACACAACATCGGCGGTTCCGGAAACTATGTACCAATGCTCTTCACGTTTCTGGTGACGTTGCAATGAGAGGCGATGACCTGGTTCGACCCAGATGGTCTTAACCTTGTAAGTCTCTGTGTCAGCAAGAACCTGATAACGACCCCATGGGCGCTCTGGGCCTTCGAGATACTGTGACGACATAGCTTTAGGTTATCCGTTTCGTTATGCACAATCTATGGAGGTGGAAACGGGATTTGAACCCGTGTAGAGGGATTTGCAGTCCCTTGCCTCGCCTCTCGGCCATTCCACCATAGATAGAGCCATCTCGAAAAAATAGTCGCTTCTACGAATATCTCAAATGAGATTGACTCAAGATCCGAGCGGACGACGGGGTTCGAACCCGCGACCTGAACCTTGGCAAGGTTCCGCGCTACCAGCTGCGCTACGTCCGCATTTTGTGCAGGCGCAAATCTAGCGCAGGTCGAGCATAAGTGCCAAAGCGTGCGTAGCCTTAGCCCATGTTCGGTCGCGACTATCAATTTTGGATGAAAGGGGTACATGCCTCTGGATTAGCCGAAGTGAGTAGCGATCCAGAGGTCCTTAATGATGGACGTTTTTGGGCTGTTGTTGCGAGCTTTGAAGGTGAATATCGGTTCGCACGTTTTCGCAAAGTTCGCACAGAACCATTCCCTGAAAGCAATTGGCAAAGGCTAGAGCGCCCTTGGATCTCGACTCAAGAAGAGATTGATTACATCGCTTACATTCATGCCATTCGCGAAGCAATATCAGCGGGCACGGTTTACCAAGTCAATGCTTGCCGCGAACTGCAACATTATTTGGGGGATAAGCCGCAATCTCTTCGTGGTCTCTTCTCTGAAATATTACGTGCCAACCCTGCCCCTTTTGCAAGTTATCTCAACATCCCCGGGTTGGAGATTGCATCTGCTTCGCCTGAGAGATTTCTATCGCGTAAAGGAGCAAAACTTTTAACCTCGCCCATCAAGGGCACTATTCGCTGGAACGAAGAAGAGTTTGGCGAGAAAGATAAAGCCGAAAATTTAATGATCGTCGATCTGATGCGCAATGATTTATCACAGATATCAAAGCCAGGTACTGTTGAAGTTTCGTCACTTTTCCGGCGAGAAAAACATCCAGGCCTGACGCACTTGGTCTCTGATATTTCATCCGAAGTTTCCGAGGGAACTTCGTGGGGAGAAATCTTGGCGGCGCTACTTCCGCCTGGTTCGGTCTCTGGTGCGCCAAAATCTTCGGCGTTAAAGATCATTAGTGAGAATGAAAATAATAAGCGAGGGCCTTACTGCGGCGCGCTCGGGTATATCCACGGCGAAAATGCTGAGCTATCAGTTGCGATAAGAACATTCTGGACTACCGGTGACAAATATTTGCGTTACGGAACTGGAGCCGGAATAACCTGGGGAAGTGATGCACGCTCCGAATGGGAAGAGACGCAGTTAAAAGCGCGACATTTGATCTCAATAGCGGGAGGGGAACTACTGTGAAGCGAATACCTTTTCCCACAGGCTCTGGCTTATTTGAAACAATGCGCACTGAGGAAGGCGAGATTGCAGAGTTGTCTCGACATATGCGCCGGGCCGCCTCTTCAGCTAGAGAGCTATCTATACCTTTTCCTGATGAAGAATTTCTGCGCAATGCAATCGCAGAGATTCTTACTCGAGAGAGCTTGCCAGTAGGAAGGTTACGCATCTGTTTTTCAACGGATGGAATTGATCTTTCTCATTCCGAATATTCCGATGAGAGCAACCCCGCCAGAATCACATTTCATTCCACTTCATCGAAATTAGAGGGATCTCAGCACAAGACTTATCCCTATGACTCTCATTTCGCGATTCTCGATGAGGCCAATCTGTACGGTTTTGATGATGCGATCACATTCAATCAGAGCAATGAAGTCGCAGAGACTGCGATTGCAAATATTGCGCTGCTCATTGAAGGAAAATGGATAACTCCTCCAATTTCGGCAGGAGTTCTTCCTGGCGTAATGAGAGCGATAGCTATCGAGAGGTCCGATGTATCAGTTGCTCCAATACATATCAGCGATATAAGTCGCTGTGAGGCGGCCCTCCTTCTGAACAGTATGAAGATTGCGAGGCCAGTAAGTCATATCGGTGATTACGAGCTTCCCGCTATGGCACAAGCAGTAGAGAAAGCCTCTCAAATCAGAGAAAAGGTCGAATACTTTTCGGTAAGCTAGATTCATGTCCGAAATATCTATCAAGGTCGATGGGGTTGCCCAGAAAGTTTCATCCGAGACTCGCCCTACCCAGATTTTCGCCGAAGATAAATCGATAGTCGTTTGCCGAATTAATGGAGAACTCAAGGATCTATGGACCGAGATTTTTGATGGGGACTCCATAGAAGCTGTTTCGATTTCTTCACCAGATGGTTTAGCGGTGCTACGGCACTCAACAGCGCACGTCATGGCGCAAGCGGTTCAGCAAACATTTCCTGAGACAAAGCTCGGTATTGGACCCCCTATCACCGATGGCTTCTACTACGACTTCGATCCTAAGGTCCCATTCAACCCAGAAGATCTTGAGAAAATCGAAAGCGCAATGCGCAAGATTGTTAAAGAGGGTCAGCGCTTTCGCAGGAGAGTAACAACAGAGAAAGACGCTCTTCAAGAACTTGCACACGAACCTTACAAATGTGAACTCATCGGAATCAAAGGCCCGGCAGCCAATGAAGCGAGCGTTGAGGTTGGTGGTTCAGAGTTAACTATTTATGACAATCTCGGCCGAGATGGTCAGCCAGTTTGGTCAGATCTTTGCCGAGGTCCTCATCTTCCATCGACAAAACATATTCCGGCTTTTAAATTGATGCGTAGCGCTGGGGCATATTGGCGCGGTTCAGAGAAGAACCCAATGTTGCAACGAATCTACGGAACCGCTTGGCCATCACAAGATGAGCTCAACGCATATCTAGAGTTATTGGCTGAAGCCGAAAAACGTGATCACCGACGTTTAGGTCAAGAACTCGATCTCTTTTCATTCCCCGAAGAGATTGGCTCAGGGCTTGCGGTATTTCATCCCAAAGGTGGAATCGTTCGTCGCGCGATGGAAGATTACTCACGTAAACGTCATGAAGATGAAGGTTACGAATTTGTTTACTCACCACATCTGACGAAGGCGGCGCTCTTCCAAAAGTCTGGCCACCTTGATTGGTATTCAGAAGGCATGTACCCGCCGATGATTATGGATGAAGAGCTCCATGCCGACGGCACAATTAAAAAGCCTGGTCAGCAGTACTACATGAAGCCGATGAACTGCCCTTTCCATAATCTTATTTTTGCCTCTCGAGGCCGTTCTTATCGCGAGCTTCCGTTGAGGCTCTTCGAATTCGGAACCGTCTACCGCTATGAAAAATCAGGTGTTCTCCACGGAATCACACGTGCTCGTGGCTTTACGCAGGATGATGCTCATATTTATTGCACGAAAGAGCAAATGCCCAACGAACTCGATTCGTTGCTTACTTTCGTTCTCAACTTACTCCGCGATTACGGATTAACTGATTTTTATCTTGAGCTATCAACCCGTAATCCAGAAAAATCAGTGGGCGAAGATAGTGATTGGCAAGAAGCGACAGAAGCGTTAAGAAAAGCCGCCCTTGCTCAGAATCTGGAACTCGTTCTCGATGAAGGTGGCGCAGCTTTCTATGGTCCAAAGATTTCGGTTCAAGCCAAGGATGCGATTGGGCGAACCTGGCAGATGTCGACCATTCAAGTTGATTTCCAATTGCCACAAAGATTCGAACTCGAGTACGCAGCATCAGATGGAACCCATCAGCGTCCGGTCATGATCCACCGTGCACTCTTTGGTTCGATTGAAAGATTCTTTGGTGTGCTCACAGAACATTACTCTGGCGCTTTCCCACCGTGGCTCGCGCCAGTTCAGGCGATGGCTATTCCGGTAGCAGATACCTATAACGATTACCTCTTTGATGTTGTTGCTCAACTGAAGAAGGCTGGAATCAGAGCAGATATTGACTCATCAGATGATCGCATGCAGAAAAAAGTTCGCAACGCACAACTGCAAAAGATTCCTTTTATGCTCATTGCAGGTGAGGAAGATATGCAGGCGGGTGCGGTCTCAATTCGTTATCGCAATGGTGATCAAAGGAATGGCCTACCAATTGCAGAAGTAATCGCGGAGATCTCAAAGGTTGTAGCTGAAAGATCACAGGTGTAATGAGCGATCAAGAGCTCACCGGCGGAGCGGGCATGCCCGATAGTTGGCAGCGCTTATGGGCGCCGCATCGCCTCGATTATCTGCGTGGCGAGAATCGTCCTTTAGGCGAAAATGATGTGCAGTGCCCCTTCTGCCGAATTCCAACGCTGTCCGATGAAGAAGGTTTGATTGTCTACAGAGGTACCCATGCTTACGTAGTCATGAATCTCTATCCCTACAATCCAGGTCATATATTGATTTGTGCCTTCCGCCATGTCGCTGATTTAACTGAACTCACAGAGGCGGAACGACATGAGATATCTGACCTTTCGGCTCATGCTATGAAAACGATTCGAAAAGTAAGTGCGCCTGAAGGATTCAATCTAGGAATGAATCAGGGAGCCATATCCGGTGCAGGTGTTGCGGCACATATTCATCAACATATCGTTCCGCGCTGGTCGGGTGATGTGAACTTTATGCCGATTATCGGTAGAACGAAAGTGATGCCTCAACTGCTCACTACAACGAGAGACGAGTTAGCGGCCGCCTGGTAACTCGGCCAGATATTGATTGACGATATCTAGCCCAAGTCCGTTAGCAGGATTTACGGGAATCGCAGGAAATAAAATTCCTGCAGAGAAAGCTCCCTGCCCCATCTCTATCATTTGTTCTAAATACTCTTCTCGAAAATCTGCAACTAACTCTTGGAGTTCAAGATCAGCGTTGGCTCGCGTTGTTGGCACGGTTGAATAATCGACAGTTTCAAGGGTATCGAGAGAGATCGTGCCTATAGGTGTTCCATTCTCACCATGCAAAACAAGATAAGGAGTAACTAAGGAATCAAATACTCGGTTAGCGACTAAGACCGCATCGTCAAAATCGAGCTCCATTCCTTCTAAGACAGTAACTAGAACCAAACGCGGCATTTGAACTTCATCTAGTTCGCGCCATTGAGCAATAGTTTCATTATCAATTCCTGCTGCAGGGTTAACAAGAAAAATCGCCACATCAGCGCTCTGGTTGACGCTCTTCTCGTGATGCGCATTTAATAGTCGTGCAAAGAGCTCTGGCGTAGCGCTGGCATGGCCATATATTGAGGCGTGAATTACTCGCTCGGCGCTAGTTGAAGGCATAGAGGAAGAATACGATGTACCCATGGTAAGCACTTCATTTAAACCGGCTGTGGCTCGTTTTATCGAGCCAATCGCCAGGTTTCTCTATAGAGTCGGAATCACTCCGGATATGGTGACGCTCTTTGGTGCGATAGGGGCCACAAGTTCTGCTCTCTATTTACTTATCTCGGGTCAATTCTTTTGGGCTTCTATTGCAGTGACGGTTTTTGCACTCAGCGATCTCTTTGATGGTGCCATAGCGCGCATTTCGGATAAGGGTGCTACCCAGTGGGGAGCATTCCTGGATTCCACATGTGATCGAGTAACAGATGCTGCGATTCTTATGGGTCTAGCTCTCTATCTCATTCAAGAAGAAGATTCGCTGGTACCCCTAGTTCTCGGAAGCATTCTCTTTGGCTCACTGATTCCGTACATCAGAGCAAAGGCCGAGAGTTATGGCATCTCATGCAGTGTTGGAGTCGCCGAACGCACCGAACGTCTCATAATTATTCTGGTAGCTATTGGTTTTCATGGGTTAGGAGTTCCCTATATTTTGAGTGTGGGAATTTGGCTTCTTTTTATCTTGAGCGTAGTTACGGTAATCCAACGCATTTTTGTAATTCGCAAGGGGCTGCTCACTAGATGAAAGAATCCCTTTCGTATCTTGCCTATCTAGCTGGGTGGAAGTTGATTGGCATTCTTCCCGAAAGAAGCGCATATGCACTCTTTCGCTACTTAGCCAGACGAATGTACCGAGCAAATGGAAAAAGTGTCAGACGTTTGCGCACCAATCTCTCCATTGTTAGGCCGGGCCAGACTTCTTTAGATTTAGAGCTACTTGTAATGCGTGGATTAGAAAGTTACATGCGTTACTGGTGTGACACTTTTCGAATTCATAAATGGAGTCCAGAGAGAATTGAAGCAACCGTAACAACGACAAATGATCACCTGCTACGAGAACCTATGGCGCAAGGTCGCGGTGTTGTTATCGCCCTCCCACATTCTGGAAATTGGGATCATGCTGGTGCCTATTTTTGCCAGCAAGGAATCCCACTTGTAACCGTGGCAGAGGTGCTCAAACCTGAGCTACTATTTCAGAAGTTTCTTCAGTACAGAACATCGATGGGTTTTGAAGTACTTGCTCTAGATTCACGTGCCTTTGCAACGCTAAACAAGAGGGCGAGAGAGAAGCGACTGATAGCGCTAGTAGCTGACCGCGATCTTTCGGAATCTGGGATTCCTGTATCTTTTTTCAATCGTGCAACCCGCATGCCCGCTGGTCCAGCTTTGCTATCCATAAAGAGTGGATTGCCTCTCGTAGTCGCTCATATCGCCTATCAAAATGAAGGTATTCATATTCACTTCACAGAGATCGATCCTTGGCAATTGGGTAGTGAGGAAGAGAGAATTTCTCGGACTGTTCAAGCGATTGCCTCAGAATTTGAAAAGGGAATTTCGGCACATCCTGAAGACTGGCACATGCTTCAAAAGATTTGGCTTGAAGAAGGGCTTTACCAGTGACATCGCAACTCTTTAAAGAGAAGAAACGTATTGGGCTCGTTTGTCCATATGGATGGGATACGCCAGGGGGAGTGCAAGCACATATTACAGATTTAGCCGAATACCTCATTTCGCAGGGGCATTATGTTTCTGTATTGGCTCCAACCTTGAGTGAGGAGAATTTACCGGACTACCTTGTGAGTGCAGGAAAACCGATTTCAATTCCCTACAACGGTGCTGTCGCTCGAATTCTCTTTGGTCCTATCGCCTTTGCACGTGTGCGCCAGTGGATCTCGCAGGGTGACTTTGATGTTCTTCATCTACATGAACCAGCAATCCCATCGATTGCGCTTTTGGCATGTGTGGCGGCAGAGGGACCAATGGTCGGAACTTTCCACGCCTCAGCCAAGCGACAGAAGGCCATCTTTGCAATTGGTCCTATTCTCGAACCGGTCATCGAAAAACTTACTGCGCGAATAGCGGTGAGCGAAGCAGCTCGATCAACCTTGACCGAACATCTTGAGACAGATGCGGTGGTTGTTCCCAATGGAATTTATGCAAAAAGATTGGCAAGCGGAAAGGAAAATCCTTTGTGGACTGGCAACACTCTCGGATTCATCGGACGTTTCGAAGAGCCACGCAAGGGTTTAGCTCTCATCATTGAGGCTCTTCCAAAGATTATTCGCGAGTTTGCTGACATCAGAGTCCTTGTTGCAGGGCCAGGAGATGCGAGCGCTTTTCGTGAAACGATTCCTCAGGAGCTTCGCAGCCGATTTGAATTCCTGGGTCGTATCTCTGAATCCGAGAAGGCTGATTTCCTACATTCAATTTCACTTTATATTGCGCCTAATAATGGCGGCGAATCATTTGGAATCATCCTTGCTGAAGCGCTAGCAGGTGGCGCTGCTGTCGTGGCCAGTGATATCCCAGCATTTGATTCCTTGCTAGGTGGCGGCGAGTATGGAACGCTCTTTGAATCCGAGAATGCAGATTCACTCGCTACTAAAGTTGTGGGATTGCTCAAAGATTCCAACGAACGAAATGCAATCAGAATTCGGGGGAGTGCTCACGCCCAAAACTTCGACTGGGAGCAAGTTGCGGAACGAATCTATGATGTCTATGAAATGTCCATGGTTGGCCTCGGCAAGGTAGCCCTTGCATCAGATAATCGCTCTTGGAATAGGTTCCTCGGAAAATGAAGTCATCAATATTTTTAGTAATTCTTGCCGTCCTTGTATTCGCTTGGTATCTATCCTTCCTCGCAACGCGTCTAGATCGCTTGCACCATCGAGTTGAGACAAGTTGGGCTAACCTCGATGCTCTTTTGCAGAGGCGAGCAGCGATTGCTGTCGAGATCGCGCGCTCTGAAATTTCTGATCCAGCTTCTTCCCTTCTTCTCACTTTTGCCGCGCACCAAGCCCGAGAGGCGAGTATCAAAGATCGCTCTCAGGCTGAAAGCAGTCTTTCTGGTGCGCTCGGTATATTGCTAGAAATCTCTGAGAGCGTTGATGAGGAGATTGCAAAGGAACTCCTAGACGAGCTTCGTACTTTGAATGAGAAAATAACCGTTGCTATTGCTCTTCACGTTGAATCAGTTACTCGCACGCAATTGATTCGTTCCAAACCCGTCATTCGAATCTTTCGATTGGCGGGTAGGGCTCCTCTTCCAGTAATCCACGAGTTTGAAGCTGCGATTGATGGGCAAGCTAATTAAGAAGATAGTCGGTGCGATCTCTTTAGTTGTGGTCGCTTCCGCGGTGTTCAGTTTCTTCAGCGATGGGAAAATCGATCTGCCACTGAAGACGGAAACGCCTGTACTCAACTCACTCACAGGTCTTGTTGGAAGAGACGGGCCACAACTTGTTGTAAAAATTGATGACACTCGCCAAGCTCACCCTCAAGTTGGATTGAAATCTGCGGATGTTGTTTACATCGAGCAAGTTGAAGGCGGGTTAACTCGTTTAGCCGCAGTTTATTCTTCCACTATCCCTGAAGTGGTTGGCCCGGTCAGATCAGCGCGAGTTAGCGATATCGAACTCTTTGCCCAGTATGGGAAAGTCGGATTTTCATTTAGTGGGGCTCAGAGAAAATTTCTACCCGAGATTGCTTCTGCAAACTTAGCTGATATCGGAGCGATGCGTTATGGTCCGAATTTCTACAGCAATGATCCAAATCGAATCGCCCCTTATGCGATGATGGTTCAAGCGAAGAATTTAATGTCAGAAGCCCTGCAACGAAATCCTGATATTGCACTTTCTAAGCCAATGGGTTGGACCTTCTCTGAAGAACCTCCACCAAATCAAAAGTTCGATTCAGTTGAGATTACATGGCCAGCTAGTCGATATCGGGCTAATTGGTCATCAACCGAAAAGAGATGGCTTTTGTATTTCGGTGATGAAGCTAATCTCGACGCAAGCGGCTATCACTTGGGCCCCAAGAACATCATTATTCAATTGGTAGCTATCTCTGATTCAATGTACAAGGATCGAGGCGGGGGAGTGACTCCTTTCTCTGCAACAGTTGGAGAAGGTCGTTGTTTTCTCTTGAGAGACGGTGGTTCGATTCCCTGTCTTTGGAGCCGCCCAACTGCTGAGTCTGGAACCACCTTTACCGACCCCCAAGGTTCACCTATCTCCTTTGCTCCTGGGCAGAGTTGGTTCGCCCTCACCGATAGGGAGCCTGTGTTTACAGGCTTGAAATTGCAAGATGCACCACAATCATCGAGCAAGTAGACTCATCTTCTGCCAGAAAGAACTATCTGCGCCAAAGAATCTGAGGGAGCAATCATGAGTGAAACAACAGGCACTGCGCGCGTTAAGCGTGGAATGGCTGAGATGCTCAAAGGTGGCGTCATCATGGATGTCGTTAACGTTGAGCAAGCAAAGATTGCTGAAGATTCGGGTGCTTGTGCGGTGATGGCCCTTGAGCGCGTTCCAGCAGATATCCGTGCGCAAGGTGGGGTTGCGCGAATGTCAGATCCTGACATGATTCAGAAAATCCAAGCTGCTGTCTCTATTCCCGTGATGGCTAAGGTTCGTATCGGACACTTTGTAGAGGCGCAAATTCTTGAAAGTCTTGCGGTTGATTACATCGATGAGTCTGAAGTTCTTACACCGACCGATTACGAGAATCACATTGAAAAGTGGAACTTTAAGGTTCCATTTGTATGTGGAGCAACAAATTTGGGCGAGGCTCTTCGCCGAATTAATGAAGGCGCAGCGATGATTCGCTCTAAGGGAGAAGCCGGAACTGGCGATGTATCCAACGCAATGACACATATGCGAAAGATTGGAGGCGAGATTCGTCGCCTCACATCGATGCGCGAAGATGAACTTTATGTTGCAGCGAAAGAGATGCAAGCGCCGTTCGCTCTTGTTCAAGAAGTAGCCGCCACCGGAAAGTTGCCTGTTGTTCTTTTTACTGCTGGTGGTATCGCAACGCCCGCTGATGCGGCGTTGATGATGCAGATGGGTGCAGACGGTGTATTTATCGGTTCTGGAATCTTTAAATCAGGCGACCCTGCACAACGTGCCGCTGCTTGCGTGAAAGCGACAACATTCTTTAATGATGCGAAAGTTCTAGCTGATGTATCACGCGGTTTGGGCGATGCTATGGTCGGAATCAATGTTGCGGACATTCCCGCACCTCATCGCTTAGCCGAGCGCGGCTGGTAACCAGCCTCTTTAATTCAAATGAAAATAGGAGTCCTTGCCCTGCAGGGAGATTTTCGTGAGCATCAAGAGATCGCAAGATCACTTGGACATGAGGCGCCTTCTATTCGAAGGGTCGAAGAACTAGAAGAACTTGATGGATTAATAATCCCCGGTGGCGAATCAACAACTATCGCGCTGCTAGCCCGAAACTTCGAACTTATCGAACCGATTCGAAGGGCGATCTCCTCAGGTTTACCGACTTATGGCTCTTGTGCAGGAATGATTTTATTAGCCGATAACATCGTCGATGGCACTGCCAATCAAGAGACTTTTGGCGGGATAGATATGGTGGTTCGTCGCAACGCTTTCGGGCGTCAAGTTGACTCTTTTGAAGGCGAAATCGACTTCAACGGTTCCAATGTTCATGCAGTTTTTATACGCGCTCCTTGGGTCGAGTCCGTGGGAAAAGATGTTCAGGTTTTAGCAGAATTCCAAGGACATCCTGTAGCAGTGCGTCAAGGAAATCTCCTTGCCACAAGTTTTCATCCTGAGCTCACGACTAACCCATTGGTCCATAGCTACTTTTTTGATGAGATTTGCAGTTAGGCGTTAAAGTTAGGCCATCGTTTCTTTCTATCTCTGAGGTGAATCATGTCGGGCCATTCCAAATGGGCAACTACTAAACATAAAAAAGCTATCATCGATAGCCGTCGAGCCAAGAACTTTGCAAAGCTCATCAAGGCGATTGAAGTAGCTTCGCGTAATGGTGGACCTGATGTGGATGGAAACCCAACACTCTTTGATGCCATCGCAAAGGCGAAGAAGAACTCAATGCCAGCAGATAACATCGAACGCGCAGTCAAGCGCGGTGCCGGACTCGAATCAGGCGGTGCTGATTGGCAGACCATTATGTATGAGGGCTACGGTCCCAATGGCGTTGCAATAATGATTGAGTGTCTATCTGATAACCGCAATCGTGCAGCTTCTGAAGTTCGAGTCGCTGTTACTCGAAATGGCGGAACAATGGCTGATCCAGGTTCAGTGTCATATCTCTTTAATCGCAAGGGAGTAATCATTGTGAGTAAAGATAAAGGAGCGACAGAAGATTCAATTCTTGAAGCAGCTCTCGATGCCGGGGTAGAGGCAGTCAATGATCTGGGAGAATCTTTTGAAGTTGTTTGCGAGGCAGCTGATCTAGTTGCGGCGCGCACAGCTCTACAGGAAGCCGGTATTGACTATGACTCCGCTGATTCTTCGTTCATGCCGTCGATGATGATTCCACTCGATGCTGAAGGTGCTACGAAGGTTTTTGAACTCATCGATGCGATTGAGGAACTCGATGATGTGCAGAACGTTTATGCCAATTTCGATGTTTCTGACGAAGTAATGGCGAGCCTTTCACAATAATTATTTCGCCCGACCATAGGCTTCGATAATGGCGAAGCGAATCATGGGAATAGACCCAGGACTTACTAGATGCGGCATTGGTGTCGTATCGGTCGCTAGCGCTCGGGATATTTCACTTCTTGAAGTTGGCGCAATACTCACCTCTTCCGATTCACCTCTTGAGCAAAGATTGGTTTCACTCGAGTCCGAGATTGAAAGTTGGATAGAACGCCACCAACCTGATGTAGTTGCCGTCGAAAGAGTTTTCGCACAGCATAATCTTCGTACTGTAATGGGAACAGCTCAGGCGTCAGGGATTGCTCTTTTGGTCGCGGCTCGCCGCGGCATTCCTGTTGCATTACATACTCCTTCAGAAGTTAAAGCTTCAGTTACGGGATCAGGTAGAGCAAATAAAGCTCAAGTAGCTCAGATGGTGAAGAGAATTCTCAATCTTGATGAAATCCCAAAACCAGTCGACGCAACTGATGCCTTGGCCCTTGCAATCTGTCATGCCTGGCGAGGAAGTGGAAACGCTCGTATTGAAGAGGCATTAGTAGCCGAAAGAGAACGTCTTGCTAGAATGCGAAAATCATGATTTCGCTCATCTCCGGAACCCTTCGCGCACTGTCGCTTGATAAAGCTGTCATAGAGGTATCTGGAATTGGTTACTCGCTGCTTATCACGCCTCGTACATCGTCGACCTTGGTTTTAGGTGGCGAGGTAACATTCTTTACGACCCTCGTGGTGCGAGAGGACTCACTTACGCTTTTTGGCTTCCTTGATTCAGTCGAGAGAGATACCTTTGAGATTCTTCAAACGGTTACCGGCATAGGTCCGAAAGTCGCACTTGCGATTACGGGTGCGCTTGCTCCAGAAGACCTGGCTCGCGCAATTTCTCAGGAAGATATTGGAGCGATAGAGAAAGTTCCTGGTATTGGCAAGAAAGGTGCGCAGCGCCTGATACTCGAACTCAAGGGAAAGATTCATTCTTCAACTAGTGATGCGAGAGTTCCTTCAATTCACGGGGGAGTTCGTGACCAACTTGTTGCAGCTCTTACTGGATTGGGTTTCTCACCTAAGGATTCAGATGCAGCCATCACTTCGACCTTTGCTGCTTTGGCAGAATCATCGACCGATCCAGCCAAAGTTGAAATCTCTGAACTCCTTCGCTTGACGTTGCAGAGTGGGCGACGATGAGCGAGAGAATCGTCGATCCTTCGCTATCTCAATCTGGAGGAGAAGAGAGTGCGGCAGAACTGGCACTGCGACCGAAATCGTTGGATGAATTTATTGGTCAGCACAGAGTTCGAGATCAGCTCACCGTTTTATTGCAAGCAGCTAAAGCTCGCGGTGCGAGCGCAGACCACATTCTGCTCTCTGGTCCACCAGGATTAGGAAAAACGACTCTGGCCATGATTCTTGCTGCCGAAATGGGAGCACCAATCAGAATTACAAGCGGTCCGGCAATCACCCACGCGGGGGATTTAGCTGCGATTCTCTCCTCGCTAGTTGAAGGCGAAATTCTTTTCTTAGATGAAATCCACCGACTATCTCGCCCTGCTGAAGAGTTGCTCTATCTCGCAATGGAAGATTTCCGAGTAGATGTCATCGTCGGAAAAGGTCCTGGAGCGACATCGATCCCGCTTCAGTTACCTCACTTCACATTAGTTGGGGCAACGACACGTGCAGGACTTCTTCCTTCGCCGCTCCGCGATCGTTTTGGATTTACGGCACATCTAGATTTTTACGAAAGCGCGGAACTTGAAAAAGTTTTGGAGCGAAGCTCTTCTCTTCTTGGATTAACTATTGATCAGAGCGCGGTGGCTGAAGTAGCAGGTCGCTCACGTGGAACACCAAGAATCGCCAATCGTTTACTTCGTAGAGTTCGCGACTTCGCCCAGGTCAATGGATCATCAGCTCTGACACATAAAGATGCTCTTGCAGCACTCACAATGTATGAGGTCGACGAACTCGGTCTCGATCGTTTAGATCGGGCTGTATTAGTTGCCCTGATCGATCGTTTTGCTGGAGGTCCTGTAGGACTTTCAACGTTGGCGATAGCAGTAGGTGAAGAGAGCGAGACCGTCGAATCTGTTGCTGAGCCATTTTTGGTCCGCAATGGCCTCATGGCTCGAACTCCGCGGGGAAGAGTGGCAACTGAGGCTGGATATCGCCATATTGGTCGCACGCCCCCTCAAAGCGGGCCTTCTCTTTTCGACACACAGACGGAGTAGCACCTAGACTCTCCACCTATGTCCACACCATCTAAAACAGTAAAGAGCTCTGGACGCCCAGCTCGCGCACTAGCCCTATTGGCCGTACTGATTCTCGGCCTCTTAGCTACCGTGCTCGTTCAAGGCGCCACCTCGCTCCGCCTAGGCCTTGATCTACGCGGTGGAACAAGCGTGACACTTCAGCCACGAGCTTCTAACGATTCAGACAAAATTACCGCAGAGGCAATCGATCAAGCTGTCGAGATTATTCGCCAGCGCGTTGACTCACTCGGCGTTGCTGAAGCCGAAGTTACTTCGCAGGGTAGCGGTACAAACCGTCAGATTCTTATCTCGGTTCCGGGTGATTCAGGTCGTCGTGTGGTCGACCTTGTCGGACAAACTGCAGAGCTTCGCTTCCGTCAGGTCCTCGCTACAGCAGTCGGTCTTCCTGGTTCAGGAACAGATACCGCGACCCCTATCGCCGGCATTTCGCCAGAAGCTAATGCAGCATTTGCAGCGCTCGATTGCACCAACCCAGAGAGCTTGCAAGGTACAGGTGCCGATGAGCCTTCCCAACTAATTCTCGCGTGTGATCGCACAGGTGGATCAAAGTTTATTTTGGCTCCAGCTGAAGTCTTGGGGCAACAGGTTTCTAAAGCAGAGTACGGTGTTGATCAGCAGACCGGAACTCAGTTCATCGTCTCACTTACATTTAATGGGGAAGGGACAAAGGCTTTCGGTGCTCTTACATCACGAGTTACATCACTTCCATCACCAACAAATCAAGTGGCGATTGTTCTCGACGGTTTGGTTGTCTCAGCACCATCGATTAATGAGGCAATCCCATCGGGAAGCGCGCAGATAACTGGAAACTTCACAAAAGTTGAGGCAGAAGATTTAGCGAATGTACTTAAGTACGGTGCGCTTCCTCTTGCATTCGACCGCGGAGAAGTTCAACAAGTTTCTCCAACTCTCGGTGCAGACCAGCTCAATGCAGGACTTCTTGCAGGTCTTCTCGGACTTGTTCTAGTCTTCCTTTTCACGCTCTTCTACTATCGTGCGCTTGGTCTAGTCACCATCGGATCGCTCTTTGTGGCAGCGGCCCTGCTTTACCTCTCCTATGCGATTCTCGGTGAAAGTATCGGGTTCACGCTGACATTGGCAGGTATTGCCGGAACAATCGTTTCTATCGGAACCACGGCCGACTCATTTATCGTTTACTTTGAACGTATACGAGATGAAGTCCGTGAGGGCAGGACTCTCCGTTCTGCTGTTGAATCCGGATGGGCACGTGCACGTCGCACAATCGTTGTCGCCGATATGGTGGGTCTGATTGCCGCAGTCCTTCTCTACTTCTTCGCAGTAGGAGGCGTCCGAGGCTTTGCTTTCGCACTCGGCCTCACCACCATTATTGACTTGATTGTCATCTTCTTCTTCACCAAGCCAATGGTCACCTTGTTAGCCAAGATGAACTTCTTCGCTTCCGGTCATCCCCTCTCTGGTTTCTCAGCGAAGAGCATCGGTCTTAAGGGATCCTCAGATGGAAATGTAAAGATTGCGCAAAGTGATGACACGAAAACTGTTGTCACAAAGAGTGAAAACTTGGAGGCAAAATAATGTCATCACGAAATGGCGATAGAGGCTTAGGCGCTCGTCTTTACACGGGCGAGAAGTCATTTAACATTATTGGTCGCCGTAAGACTTGGTATGGAATCTCATCCATCCTGATCTTAATCTCGCTTGGCGCACTTCTCTTCTCTGGACTATCACTTGGCATCGAGTTCAAGGGTGGCTCTTCTTACACCGTCAATAAGAGCGGTATTGCAGTCGAAGAGGCGCGTTCAGTGGTTGAAGCGACAGGGATCCCAGGTGGCGTTATTGTCCAAAAAATTGGTGATGACAAGGTAAAAATCCAGACTGGATCTCTCACTGTTGCTCAATCAAATAGCGTTGAAGACGCCCTTGTGAAGGCATTTAACGTTCCGATAGAAAGCATTGATACGCAGATTATTGGACCATCATGGGGTGAAGAAATTACAAAGAAGGCTCTTTATGGCCTCTTTGGATTCTTGCTAGTTGTCGTTATCTTCCTTGCGATGACCTTCGAACCGAAGATGGCTTTAGCTGCAATTCTCGCCGTTATCCATGACGTCTTCATCACTGTTGGTATTTATGCCGTAGTAGGTTTTGATGTAACGCCGGCAACAATTATCGGATTCTTAACGATTATGGGTTATTCGCTCTATGACACTGTTGTTGTTTTCGACAAGGTCCGAGAGAACACCAAGTCAATTGCTGCCACTGGAAAATCTACATATTCCGATGCGGCTAACCTTGCGGTTAACCAGACAATTGTTCGTTCGATCAATACATCTATCATCGCTCTGCTCCCGGTTGCATCAATTCTCT
>JBIKSV010000038.1:0-10505 GCA_044348425.1 Candidatus Planktophila sp.
TCCGATAAGGAAGAGTCGAAAGCAAGCTAGCTGCAAGGAAAACAAATGGTAACCAGAAACCAGTTGAAGCTCCGTATAAATCAATAATTTTGCCGGCAGAGGCGCTCGAAAGCGCACCAGTCAAAGGTATCCCCGCAGTCGCCAATGTAATTGCTTGAGTCATCTGTGATGCTGGAACAGAGTGAGTTACCAAAGGAAGTCCATTTGGTAGTAATGGTGCAATGCAGATTCCTTGCAAGAACAGTACAAATCCCATGAGATAGAGATTTTCGATAAATGGGAAAGTCAGAGATACCAGCGCCATCCCAGATAGATAACCAACAAATCGTTTTCCGTGAGCGATTTTCCAACGAATAGCACCGTTGACTAGCGCAGAAGTTGCTCCACCAATTGCCCAGATTCCAAGAAGTAAACCCGAGACTCCTTTGGCATTTTGTTCAGTTGATAGTGCAACAACACAGATGTTAACTGCGCTAAAGCAACCACCAACGATAGTCATCGGGATTGCAATAGCCTGCAGATTTCGGTTGCGCATTACAGAGGACGGTTTAACGCCATCAATATGTGGTTCAGGACCGGGATCGGATAACCGGTGAGAAAGAATTAATGGAACGCCAACTAAGATAAAGAGAATTCCGAGTATTAAGCCGGCAGCAGGGTCGATTACGGTGACAATTGCAGTAGTAAATATTGGTCCTAAAATAAAGATGAACTCATCAATCAAACTTTCGTAAGCGTACGAAGTAGCAAGTAACTGCTTATCTTTACTATCAATCACATGCACCCAACGACGTCTGGACATTGAGCCCATACTGATTGATCCGGCCTCTGCAATAAAGATAGAGAGAAACCAAGTCCAGACTGGCGCACCTTCGAGAACAAGATAGATAAAGGCAAGAATTGCGGTGATACGGATCGGCACCGCAGTCAATAAGACAAATCTCTGCCCCTTACGGTCAGCAACTTTTGACCATAGAGGAGAGGAGATTACGGTCGTGAGAGCAGCGACGGCGGTAAGTGCACCAGCAAGGCTATAGCGCTTATCTACCGAGTAAACAAAGAGAATAATTGCAATTGCATCCATGGCAATTGGCATGCGGGCAATAAAACCGCCCGAAGCAATTCTTATTGCGCCCGGAAGTTGAAAAAGATCGCGGTAAGTCGATAGCACCTTACTTACGCTTGATTTCTTTGATTTCCTTACGTAACTGTCGTATCAAAGCCTTATTGGCATCATCTTTCTTATTAGGAAATGCCCACTTGAGAAAGGGAATGAAGACAAATGCCATTACAAAGAATCCAGCAATGCTCTGAAACCAGAGTGCATTATTGATGCCACCTAGCATTAGGAAAAAATCACTGTTCGTTGGCCGACAATAAAAATGCGATCTTCGGCGTAGAGAGAGACTGCGCGTGAGAGGACTCGGCGTTCGATATCACGACCAAGAGCAATCAATTGTTCAGGAGTTGCAGAGTGATTTACGTGTGCAACATCTTGCTCGATGATAGGTCCGTCATCTAAATCGGCAGTTACAAAGTGGGCAGTAGCGCCAATAATCTTTACTCCACGGTCATGTGCTTGGTGGTAAGGCTTGGCACCTTTAAATCCCGGCAAGAATGAGTGATGAATGTTAATAATCTTGCCTGGTAACTTTGCACAGAACTCTGGAGAAAGAATCTGCATATAGCGGGCCAGAATAAGAAAATCGATTTTCAAGTCTTCCACAATCTTCAGGATAGAAGCTTCTTGCGAAGCTTTTGATTCTGCCGTGATTGGTAGGTATTGAAATGGAATTCCGTGAGCTTCAACAAGATCCTTAAGATCTTCGCGATTAGAAAGAACCATAGGAATCTCAACAGGTAGTTCGTCGAGTTCTAAAAGGTAGAGAAGATCGCGCAAGCAGTGACTCTCTTTTGTCACAAGAATAAGCGCACGAGGCTTCTCCTGCGTAGGACGAATATGAAGGGCCGGATTGAAATTAGCTAGACCTTCAAGGAGAGTCCGCTTTGCAGCATCAATTCCTTGAGCGGTCTCAAAGCGAGTGCGCATAACAAATGTATTTGTTGCATGGTCTGTGAATTGTTGATTCTCAATAATGTTGCCTCGGCATGCCAAAACCGCAGAGGTCATGGCATGAACGATGCCTGGCTGGTCATCACATTGAAGGGAGGCTATGAGATCCATGCCCTAAGGGTAGAGGGGCTTAGTGTTTAATGGTAAATCGCTTGAGGCTCTCGGGGGCCCACCAGTTACGTTCGCCGAAGAGACGCATCAGGGCAGGGACCAGAAGTCCTCGCACGATTGTGGCATCGAGTATCACTGCAAGAGCCACACCAAAGCCCATAGATTTAATAGAGGTGACTCCACTTAATATAAAGGCGGCGAAGACGAAGGCGAGAATCATCGCTGCTGCTGTAATGATTCGGGCGGAACGCTGTAGTCCAATTGCGACAGCATCCTCATTGGATTTTCCAGCGTCATGCTCTTCGCGAATACGAGATAACAAGAAGACCTCATAATCCATTGATAGACCAAAGACCACAACAGCAATGAGAATTACAATCGAAGTATCGAGTGTGCCAGTTACGGTGAAAGATCCGACCAACCACTGCAAGTTTCCGTCGATGAAGACCCAAGTCAAAACACCCATTGTTGCCGCAAGTGAGAGCACATTGAGAATGATTGCCTTGATCGGAAGAATCACTGATCCCGTAAAGAGGAAGAGCAGAATCATTACCGAGATAACAATCCAACCAAGTGCCAAAGGTAGTGTTGCAGCGATTCCATCTTGTGAATCTGTGTAATCCGCAGCAACGCCGCCAACCAACGTTCCTTCTGGAGCATTGATCTCACGAACTTGATGGATCAACTCTTGCGCTTCTGGTGTTCGCGGAAGCATCGAATGAATCGCAGTAATCTTCACATCTTCACCAAAAGTTAAAGCAGGATTTACAAGAACTATGCCTGGTATCGCTGCCAACTTCGCTGAGTACTGGGCTATATCCGAGCTCTTTTCTGCGCCACCCAGAATAATAACTTCAATCGGATTACTAGTTTGCCCAGGAAAACGTTCAGCTTGAACCGCAGTTGCTTTAGCTGCCGGGTTATCAGCAGGGAGAGTGCGCGAATCTGTCTGTGAAAACTTAACTCCCGTGATTGGTGATGCTAAAATTCCAAGAACGATGAGCGATAGAACTGTGACACTGACCGGCTTGCGCATTACATAACGTGCCGTTGATGCCCAGCGCCCATCTTCCTTTGGGGTAATCGCAGATTTGCGAACTGTACCTTTATCAATTTTCTTACCAACCATGGCAAGAATTGGTGGAAGTCCGCAGAGCGCTCCGACAACTGCGAGTGAGACAACAGTGACACCGGCGTACCCAAATGATTTTAAGAAAGGAAGAGGAAAGAAGATCAGAGACATAAGTGTTACGAGCACAGTAAGTCCTGAGTAAAAGACTGTCTTTCCGGCGGTCGCCATCATGGTGACTACGGATTCTTCAACGCTTTTACCTTTACTTAGCTCTTCTCTAAAGCGATTAACCATCAAAAGCGCGTAATCGATTCCAAGTCCCAAGCCCATTCCGGTAGTCAAATTAAGGGCGTAGACGCTGACATCCGTTATGAAGGTCAATAGATAGAGGGCAAAGAATGCGCCGAGAATCGCAAAAACTCCCACAATGAGTGGCATAGTCGATGCTGCGAGGGCACCAAAAACAATTACGAGGAGAAGAAAGGTGAGCGGGATAGAAATTGATTCAGAGAGTTTTAAATCTTTACTTATCTTCTCGGTGATTGCATTTCCGATTACACCAAAGCCGCTAGCGTAAAGTTCGAAGCCATCAACTTTTCCGCTGTATTCCTTTGAGAAAACTTTTCCAAGCTCTTGGCTTTTAGGACTAAAAACTTCGCCTTCGCTATAGACCAAAATGTAGGCTGCATTTCCGTCGCTAGATTTGAGAGCAGGGGCTCCGCCACTCGACCAATAGGAGAGAGTTTTTGAAACCCCAGCTTCTCCCGCCATCCTCTTCTCAAGAAGAAGTGCGCGATCGCGAATACCTGGTTGATCAATACTTTCACCCGCATCGACCATGATGACCACCGCAGGCTCGCTCTCTTTGAGCGTATTGGTGATGTACTCGTAGACTTTGTAAGAATCACTAGAAGCGATTGAGTAACCACCAGTATCTAAGCGGCTGAAAATCTGCGTTCCGAGAATGCCTGAGATAAGGATTGAGAATACGAAACCGATTACCGCGATTTTTTGACGACGAACTGCAAAGTGGCCGAGTCTTTCGAACATTGGGAAAGTATGTAGTATTCGATATAGCTAAATGGACGGAAAATTGGGGTAAAGGCTGTGAGTAATATCTTTCCTGTCACAACCGGTGACGAACGGGACCCTCAAGAAGATGCTGGCGCCGAAAGCGCGCGAGAAGCCGAAATTCAGGGCGACAAACCGCCTCACCACGACGATTAATTTGGTCTTGCTTATTTATTCGCCAGAAGATGCTGGTTTAGGCGCCGAATCAGTCTTATAAAAGCCAGAGCCCTTGAAGACGACTCCAACTGCGGCATAAACCTTCTTGACCAGACCTTTGCACTCAGGGCATTCGGTGAGAGCGTCCTCACTAAAGGATTGAACCGTCTCGAAGGCGTGATCACAGGCTGTGCACTGATATTGATAGGTGGGCATCAGAGTGTGACCTTTCGCTCGGGCGGTTGGGGTAGCGCCTTAGTCTAAAGAGGTGAAACGATAGGAGCGAATCGGCCGGTGCAGACGGGCCCGTCGACCGAAGGATTCGAGCTATTGGGGCTCTTGAAGTTATTGGAGGCGCTATGAAGAAGCTAATCGGTGCGACTGCCCTTGCCTTTGGATTGACCATTCTTACTGGCATCACCCCAGCGCTCGCCAACTCGATTATTTCTACAACCCCTACCTCAGGCCAATCACTTGAGAGTGCGCCAAGTGCAGTCACCATCACGACTGAACTTCCCATTATGGAATTCGGTAATGAAGTCATAGTTACTGATCCATCTGGAAATCAAGTTGATGATGGCACACTCTCAATTGCAGAGAATGAAGTTGTCGTAGGTCTCACCAATCTCACTCGAGCTGGAATCTATACAGTTACTTACACGCTGCTTGCCGAGAATGATGTTCCGCTCACAGGATCATTTCGATTTAACTTTAATGAGCCACAAGTAATTGCACCGGTGAAGCCACAACCAACTCCGACACAAAGCAGTACACCAACCGGAAATGATGCCGGTACTAACCTCTTTGTATTTGGTTTGCTACTTGCCTCTCTTATCGTCACTATTGTTCTCGCGCGGTATGCAAGAAAGCTGTACCGCGAGAGATGATTTTAAATCAAGGCGCGTATTACTTGCTCGCCTTCGCAGCGATTGGCACTTTGCTTTCGGCATCTCTCTTTATCCCCAATAAAGACGGGGCTCTGACGGATGAAGCACTAGCTGTGAAGAAGAAAGCTTCACTCCTTACATTGCTCTGGTTCTTGACGGCTTTTATCGCCATCCTTTACAAGGTTTCACAGATATTAGGTACCTCGATATTTTCCTTCGACTCGCAAACCCTGACTTCATTTTTAACCCAGACAGCTTTGGGCAAGTCGATGTTTATTCAGATCATCATTATTGCCATAGTGGTATTGGCTCTTCCCTTCATTAAGCGTGCGCTCCCACTTCTACTCTTTACTCTTCTGGCAATTGTCGGGCTTACTTCCCCTGTATTCCAAAGCCATGCAGCAGCAGGGGGTTCACATTCACTCGCAATCGGAGCGCTCGTAGTCCACGTGGTGGCAATCTCACTCTGGGTTGGATGCCTTTTCGGAATCCTGGTTATTCCGCGCGAACTACGTATTACTGCTCTTTATCGCTTCTCTGCCCTGGCGTTATGGGCCGCCATTGCAGTATCAGTAAGTGGTGTTGCAACAGCATTTACACGATTACAAGATCGTTCAACTTGGAATAGCCAGTACTCATACATAGTGATTGCAAAAATCATTCTCACCATTGCTTTACTGGCTATGGGTAATGCCAATCGCAAGGCGCTGCAATCTCGTGATGAGATGCGATTGAAGGAACTCTTGCGTTTGATTTCGGTTGAAGCAATGGTGATGTCTGGTGTTGCTTTGTTAGGTAGCTGGCTATCGCGAATTCAGCCACCAATCGGAGATATCTCACAGCTCACCGCAGCAGAGATAAAAATTGGACTGGCCACCCCGCCGCCGCCTTCACTAAAAAATATTCTCTTCGAATACAACCCCGATGCACTGATGATTGCAATATTGATTGTTGCTACTGCGCTTTACATAAAGGGCGTCATTGTTCTAAAGAAGCGTGGTGATTCTTGGCCAGTTGGTCGTACGGTTGCCTTTGCGTCAGGAATTGTATTGATTGATTTTGCTACATCTGGTGGCCTTGGTGTTTATGCCTTGTTCTCATTTGAATATCACATGATTGCTCACATGGTTGTAGGAATGATTGCACCGATAGGCCTTGTTATGGGTGCTCCAATTACTTTAGCGCTACGCACTCTTCCGCAATCACGCGATGGGCAAGAACGAGGTGTGCGGACATTCGCTCTCTCAGTGCTGCACTCTCGATATTCAAAGGTGCTCACAAATCCGATTACTGCCCTTGCGCTATTTGATGGATCGCTCTTCGTTCTCTACTTCACAGATCTCTTTGGAAATCTGATGCAGAACCATGCCGGTCATTTCTTAATGAATGCGCATTTCATTCTCGTAGGTGTTCTCTTCTTCAATGTCATCATCGGAATCGACCCGAATCCGCGAAAGTATCCGCATATTCTTCGTATCGTCATTCTCTTCGGCGCGATGAGCTTGCACGCTTTCTTCTCTATCGCTCTGATGTCGCAAACTAGCTTGGTCGATGGCGGTTATTACGAATCCTTGCGTACTCCATGGATTACTAGCGCCTTGGATGACCAAAAGGCAGGTGGCTCGGTGGGTTGGGCGATGGGAGAGATTCCTATGTTGTTAGCTCTCATTTCTACCTTTATATTATGGATGCGCGAAGATAAGCGAGAGACTGTTCGGATAGACCGGAATGAAGCTCGTTTAGCCGCGATGGGCGAACCCGACGAACTCGCGCAGTACAACGCTTACCTCAATAAACTACAAGAACGCGAAGCAAAGGAGAAGTAACGATGTCATTCGAGAATATCTATCTCCTGCCGCAGGAGTACAACGATTTACGCGCCAGCATTCGCGACCTTGCAGTTAAAGAGATTGAACCTTTTGCACACGCAGTCGATGAAGATCACCGCTACCCACAAGAAGCACATGATGCACTGATTAAATCAGGACTCTTTGCGGCGCACGTTCCTGTTGAAAATGGTGGAGACGGTGCAGATGCTCTTGCGATCGTAATTATCATTGAAGAGATTGCTCGAGTATGCGGGGCATCATCTCTTATTCCAGCGGTAAACAAACTGGGTTCTGTGCCTTTGATGTTGGGTGGAAATAAAGAGCAGAAAGATAGATGGCTCTCACAGCTCGCTAAAGGAAAAGGTTTCTCTTATTGCCTCTCAGAATCCGAAGCAGGATCCGATGCATCTGCACTTAAAACAAAAGCAGAGCGCAAAGGTGATGATTGGGTAATCAATGGAAGCAAGAAGTGGATCTCGAATGCAGGGATTTCAGATTTCTACACAGTTATTGCTCAGACTGATCCAACATTAGGGTCGAAAGGAATCACTGCTTTTGTAGTTGAGAAAAGTGATCCTGGAGTTTCATTTGGTGCACCAGAGAAGAAGATGGGCTTTCGCGGTTCTCCGACTCGTGAAGTCTATTTTGATAATGTCACAATCCCTGATGATCGTCGCATTTCAGAAATTGGCAAGGGCTTCGCTCTCGCCATGGATACCTTGGACCACACCCGAATCACTATTGCAGCGCAAGCTGTTGGGCTAGCTCAGGGAGCATTTGATATCGCCAAGAAGTATTCACACGAACGAAAGCAATTTGGCAAAGAGATTTTTGACTTTCAAGCTATCCAGTTTATGTTGGCAGATATGGCGATTGCTATCGAATCTGCGCGCCAACTTACTTATGCTGCTGCAGCTAAGAGCGAAAGAGGCGATGCGGATCTAAAGTTCTTCTCAGCAGCCTGCAAAACTTTAGCTAGCGATGTTGCGATGAAGGTGACCACCGATGCTGTTCAAATACTTGGTGGGTATGGATATGTAACTGACTATCCAGTAGAGCGAATGATGAGAGATTCTAAGCTCACACAAATTTACGAAGGTACTAATCAAATTCAACGAATCGTAATTGCTCGCAATCTTCCGTAAATCAGATTGTAGTTTCGGTCAGAGTGACGGGGACATCCCACGAATCTCTTGGCAGAGATTGGTTCAGTATTTCGTAAGGAAAAACAATTCCGATTGAGAACGCTGGTAAATTCTTGAGTGCGCGATCGTAAAATCCTTTTCCTTGACCTAAACGATAACCCTCATTGTCGATTGCAAGGGCCGGAACAAGCACAACCTCAATACTGCTGGTATCTGCAATCGCTTCTCCGATTGGCTCAGGAATCAATGAACGAGATGAAATCTGTGCGGCGCTACCGTCCCATTTCACCCACTCGAGATCTTCGCCTTTGATGCGAGGCAGAAGAAGAGTTTTACCTAACGAGATTAAGTGTTGATTCAAGGCTTGGGTATCTGGCTCATCTCCGTATGAGAAGTAAGAAGCAATTATTTGGGCTTTCTCAACTTCAGGGATTTGCGCAATATGGAGAAGGCTGTGAGTTTTATATTTTTCAGCCCGTTGCTTGCGAAGAAGTTGACGTAACTCACTCTTGGAATGAGTTTTCTCTGCGCCATCTACCATTTAAATCCCCTAGAAATATCTCTCTAACAAGTAAGGTTAGCGATTATGGCAGAGCGTATGCGAGTTGATGAGGTCCTCACTGCGCTATTAAATCTCTGCAAACCCCTCGAGCCATTCGATATGCCCCTTTTAGATGCGCATGGAGCCACATTGGCTGACGATATTTATGCCGGCGAAAGATTGGTCATGAAGTCAGGCAGTCGTATCCGCTCAACTCAAATTGGGTTGGCGGCATCGATTGGACGCGATCATCTACCAACACGCCCTCATCCACGCGTAGTTGTTATCTCTGCCGGTCCAGATCTTGTTGAACCGGGTGAAAAGCTCTCGGGTAGCCAGGAGTATGAAACAAATTCTTGGTTGCTTACTACTGCAGTACGCGAGGTCGGTGCGGTCGCTTATCGAGTGCATTCGATTCCTGATGATGAGGCGCAATTGCAAGCAGTCATTGAAGATCAACTTGTGCGAGCTGATTTAATTATCATCAGCGGTGAGCGACATGATGATTCTTTTGATTTGATTACGCGCACTCTCTCCAAGATGGGCGATATCACTGCCGCAGAAGTCGCCATCGAATCAAGCGGTCGCCATAATTTTGGACTTATCGGTCCGGATAAAGTTCCGGTTGTTACCTTGCCAGGCGATCCCATCGCTGCCTACATTTCATTTGAACTATTGGTCCGTCCAATGATTCGCACCATGTTAGGCGCTTCCACAATTCATCGTCCTTCAGTAAAAGCGCGACTAGAGAAGGGTCTTCAATCGAATCCAGAAGCCCGCTCTTATGTCCGAGCAATTTTGAGCGAAGACGGCACCTCTGTTGCAGCTCTCGGTTCACAAGATGAGCAGGCAACCCTTTCTGATGCCAATGCATTTATCGCGATCCCTGAAGGCGAGGGCGAAAAACCTGCTGGAGCAGAAGTCACCGTCGTAGTTCTTGAGCGCCGCTACATCTAAGGACGAGGCGCTGATGTGGCCAATTAATTTACAAGGCGAGAACATTCTTTTGCGCCCTGCGCGCTTTCGCGATAAATCGCAATGGAACTCGGTCCGAGCAGAGAACAAAGAGTGGCTGACGCCTTGGGAGGCGACCCTTCCGCAAGTTCCTGTAGATACTCCAGAGAGCGAATTCATCAGTAAAGGACCATCATTTTATGCAATGGTGAGCGCGATTAATCGCGAAGCCCGTGCCGGCCGTTCGTACTCATTTTTGATGTGGAAAGAGAAGAACCTTGTTGGCCAAATCACAATGGGTGGAGTCATCTTCGGCGCCTTACGCGCTGCCCACATTGGATATTGGATTGATCGCAACTATGCAAACCAGGGATTAACTACAGATGCGGTAAATACATTGACCCGCTTTGGCTTTGAGGGTTTAGGGCTTCACAGAATAGAGATCAATGTTCGACCAGAAAATGCTGCTTCTTGTCAGGTTGCCTTAAAGGCGGGGTATCACTTTGAGGGAGACCGGCCGAAGTTTCTCCATATTGCTGGTGCTTGGCGTGACCACAAATGCTTCGTCAAGGTCAACGATTTAGTGAAATAAACCCCGCCTAAATCCCAGAGGTTTATCACCCTTACACATAAAATTCTCCATCATGGCCTCGGCAATTATCTAC
>JBIKSV010000039.1:0-10398 GCA_044348425.1 Candidatus Planktophila sp.
ATAGCCTACGCGGGCAATGGAGCAAAGTTCACATCAAAGAGAAGTCCGCCTAGTCGATCCTGCATGGTCACTAAGCGAGTTAATGGCGCGCCTGGCAAAAGCCTTAGTCTCTGATGGACCGGCCCTAGCCCTCGCCCCAATCAGTCGCGAGGCTGTTGCCTCACGAATCTCACTTGTGGTCAATACCACTGGCAGTTCAGGAAAAGTTAAAGAAGTTGGATTGAGCGCCCACTCACTACTTGCATCAGCAAAAGCATCTAATTCATTTATCGGCTCAAAAATTGGTGACAGCTGGTCACTTCTTTTGCCACTCAACCATATAGCCGGAATCAATGTTCTTCTACGATCGCTCGAGCTCGGAACAATTCCTTTGGACTTTAGAAATTTTCCAAATGAGCCAAGCCATAAGTACGCCAACGCAGATTTTTCCGCGATTGTTCCTACTCAGTTGTTCCGGGCTCTTAATGGAGATTCAGAGTTGTTAAATCACTTACGTGGTTGCCGTGCTGTTTTAGTTGGCGGCGCAAGACTCTCTCATGAACTACGAAGCCAGGCTAGAGAAAATGGAATTAATGTCATTGAGACTTACGGTTCGACAGAAACGAGCGGTGGCTGCATTTACGATGGACAACCCCTCGAAGGTGTTGAAATCCAAATTAATGAGAAGAGCCAACTGCAGATTAAAGGTGCAGTACTAGCTCATTCATATCTTAATTCTGAAGATTCAATTAATGATGCGGATGGCTGGTATACAACTTCTGATCTGGCGCATTTTGAAGGCGAAAGAGTTGTAATTGATGGACGAATTGATGATGTATTCATTACTGGTGGAGAAAACATATCCCTCTCATCTATTGAAGAAATAATCTCTGCGAGGTTTCCATCTCTTCAGCTCGCCGCATTTACTATTGCAGACATGCAATGGGGAGAAAGTCTCTGCTGTGCAATAATCGATTCAGATTCATCTATCGAAGCAGAGATACAAAAAGTGCTCAGTGAGGCAATTGGCGATGCGGCAAAGGTGAAGCGTTTCCTTTACCTAAAGGAATTACCCCTCCTTGGTATTGGAAAAGTAGATCGCGCCGAACTAGGGAGATTGATTTCATGAATATCTGGATAGCCGGAGCACGTCCTCGCACTCTTCCAGCAGCAATCGCTCCAGTATTGGTAGCTACAGCGCTTGCTGGAAGCGAATCAAAAGTTCTCCCAGCTCTACTTGCATTGGTGGTGAGTCTCTCGCTGCAAATCGGCGTCAACTATGCAAATGACTACTCTGATGGAATTCGCGGTACCGATAATGATCGAGTTGGCCCGCTTCGAATTACCGCAGCTGGACTTGCTTCACCGCACGCAGTCAGAAATGCCGCTTTCATCTCATTTGCAGTCGCTGCAATTGCTGGTCTTCTACTCGCCGCATTGACCACATGGTGGCTCATTGCGGTCGGTGCATTAGCAATTGCCGCCGCATGGGGATACACCGGCGGAACAAATCCTTATGGTTATTTAGGTCTTGGCGAACTATTTGTTTTTGTATTTTTTGGGTTAGTAGCAACTATGGGTTCTTACTACGTGCAGGTAGAAGAGTTAACTATGGATTCACTGCTCGTCGCTGTGCCCATGGGTGCGCTCTCTTGTTCGATATTGGTAGTTAACAACATTCGTGATCGAGCACTCGATTCCGTTGCTGGCAAAAGAACCCTTGCTGTTCGAGTTGGAGATAAGCCTGCGCGATACGGCTTTTTACTCCTGATTGTTTTAGCGTTCTTTACGCCACTTGCCTTGGGCAGCCCATGGATTCTTCTTACCTTTTTGACTGCTCCTTACGCAGCTATTCTGGCGCGCGGGGTGCTTGGCGGCGCCAGTGGTAGTGATCTGATTCCGCTATTGACCAAGACCGGCAAGCTTCAGCTTCAGTACTCCTTACTTCTCGCAATCGCACTAGAATTGAGCCATGGCTAAATATCTGGTGCTAATACTTTCAGCAATCACTCTCTTTGCCTTTGTAGATTGCGCAATGCGTGATGATTCGCTCATTAAAAAGTTACCCAAATGGGGATGGCTCTTGATTATCTTGTTCCTTGCCCCTTTTGGATCGATTGTTTACCTATTTGCAGGGCGCAACGGCAAATTGCAAAGGCCAAGTCTTAACAAAAAGTCAAAGCCGCGCATTTTGCCACCTGACGACGACCCGGATTTCTTAAATAAACTTTAATTACTACAGCCCTGAGTAAACGTGCTTTCCGGTACCCCAAATATTTATATATACATAGTTAAACAAGAATGTAGAACCTGCAAAGATACATAGCCAGGCTGCGCGCTTTCCACGCCATCCAACAGTTACTCGTGCATGCAGGTAAGCCGCGTATGCAACCCAGGTAATAAATGCCCATGTCTCTTTTGGATCCCAACCCCAATAACGACCCCAAGCTGCCTCAGCCCAGATCGCACCGGCGATAACAGAGAAGGTCCAGAGTGGAAAGACAAATGCGACAAGGCGATAAGAGAGTTGATCGAGAACATCAATAGATGGAACACGGTACGCCCATGCTGGTCGCCCGCCTTTTGACTCTGCATTTTCAAGATAGAGATATGCACCCGCGACTATATTTGCAAGTAGAAAGATTCCACCGGAGATAATTGCAGCGATTACATGGATTACCAACCAGGTTGAATTAAGCGCTGGAACTAGTGGTGTGCTTTCGCGATAGAGCAGAGTAATTGCTGTTCCGAGAGTGAGAAGTGCTGAAAATGATATGAAGAGACCAAGCCAACGTAAGTCATATTTGCGAAGTGCAGCTAAATAAGCGAGAACAAATGCAAGAGCGCCAGTGATTGAGAATTCGTACATGTTTCCCCAAGGAACATGGCCGTTGGATAATCCGCGCGCAATTACTCCTAAGGTAAGTGCAACTGCGCCCAGTGCCATAAGAACCGTTGCTACTCGAGCTGCTTTTTCGGTTCTTGTATAGTCAAGAGTTTTTGTGAGGAGAGTGCCTTCAGTTGCATCAGCAGTTTTTGGAGAACGAACCGCGAAGGCTGTTTCAAAGGCATGAGCCAGAAAAGAGAGTGCGAAAATCGCCATCGCTACATAGATTGAGTAATTAGATATATATGCCCATGATGTATTCATTAAGCGTTCCCCTTCAATCGTGCTACGAGTTCAGCAATTTCTTTATCTAATCCAGGAGCATTGTTCTTGGATAGACCTGCAACTTCAACTTGAGTTCCATTAATCCGGACCCAGATTCGTCTTCTCCGCCCATAGAGAGAGAAGATCAGACCAAGAATTGCGGCTATTCCACCAAAGAGCGCGTAACTCTTTCCGGGATCATCGACAACCTGCAAATTCACCCACGGAATAATCTTTTCTAAGGTAATTGTGCCCCCTGGGTATTGGAAGGTCTCTCCCACCGAGAGTGAACCAAGTCCAAGGTTTTTCATATCAGTTGTATCGATGCGGTAGACCGATTGAGGAACACCTGAATCGAGTCCTAAGTCACCGCTCCAGACTGAGAAGAGCAACTTAGGGCGCAAGAGCTCGGGATAAACCGAAATTCCGCCATCGTTCTCACTGCGCTCATATGTAGGAAGAAGCGATGCTACAAAACCAACCTGCGGATTAGCATCAGGAACCTTGATAGAACCGATTGAACGAAGATTTCCATCTTGCGGTAAGAAAGTTACCGGTCCTTGAAATACAACAGAGCCAGTTGAATCTCTTACCGTGACAATAGGTGCATAACCATTTGCTTGAAGATAAACGCGGGTGTCGCCGAAAGTCAGAGGCTTATTAACCTTCACTAATTGCTTTTTGACGTCATCTCCTACAGTTGTGGTCACTGTCATTGAATAATCTGTCGCTGCATTAGTTCTTGGATTATAGGTAGCCACAAATTCATTTACTTCGATAGCGAACGGTGAAGTATTTGAGTTACTTGTTAGTCTTCCGAGAGTGAGCGAGTCATAACTTGTGGGCACATTTATAAATCGATCTCCAACATTAACGATGGCTTCACCGCGAAAACCAAAGAGTGAACCGAAGCCAACGCCGACCAAAATCAAAATAAGCGAGAGGTGAAAGAATAGGTTTCCTGTCTCACGCAAGTATCCCTTTTCAGCAGAGACGTCGCCTTTACCTTGTCGAATACGAAAACGATTCTTCTTCAGCCACTGAGTTGCTTCAGTTATTTCATTGCCTGTTCCCTCAAAAATCTGGTGATACTCAAGGCGATTTAAATTACGTGGAGTCGCAGGGGGTTCGGCTCGCATGGCATGAAAATGTTCAATCGTGCGTGGAAGAACGCACCCAATTAAAGAGATAAAAAGCAGAATATAAATTGCACTAAACCAAGATGAGCCGTAGACATCAAAGAGTGAAAAACGGTCGTACCATTCGGCTCGCGCTGGATTAGCTGTAAAGAAATCACGGACCGCAATCGGGTTAGATACCCGTTGCGGAATAAGCGAGCCAGGAATTGCTGCGATACCCATCATCATTAAAAGAATGAGGGCGGTGCGCATGCTTGTCAGCTGTCGCCAGATATAACGCAGAAGTGATCGAAATCCGAGCTCGGGAAGTTCTGTCTGAGTCATTAGATCACCGGTGTAAAGTCAGAGATAACGGACCTTAGCGAAATCATCAAATCTCCCCATAGACCAGTCAGCTGCATGAGGCCAATAATAATGAGTAAGAATCCCCCGATTTTGCTTATGAGAGATCCGTGACGGAGAAGATAAGAACGAAGGCGTTTACTTTTATCGAGGTAAAGACCTGAAAGAATAAACGGGATACCTAGTCCCAGACTGTAAGCAATTGATAGAAGTGCACCACGTGTGGCACTTGATTCGGTAAATGCGAGAGTTTGTACCGTTGCCAATCCCGGACCAATACAGGGTGTCCAACTTAAACCAAAGAGGAATCCGAGTACTGGTGCTCCAGCGATTCCTCCGGTGGTTGAAATCTTTGGCTTGATTACTGGAGCGAAAGGAAAAAGCCCAAGAAAAAGTGCGCCCATCAAAATTGTGAATACACCGAGAAACTTTGTCAGAATCTCTTCTTTCCCGAGAATTTGGCTACCAAGACCGCCAAAAGCTAAGCCGAACGAGGTAAAGATGAATGTAAAGCCAAGAACAAAGAGAGTTGATCCCAAGAACACTCGCCCTTTAGATGCAGAGAATCCTGTCGCGTAAGCGATGTAACCAGGTACCAAAGGAAGAATGCATGGAGAAAGAAATGAGAGCAGACCAACCACGAGGGCTACTGGAATTGCAACAATCAGAGTGCCACTAAATAGCTGCTCTACAACAAAATCTATCATTCGCTAACTACCTTATTTAGGAGTTCAGAGAGCGAAGCAATTGTGACAATTCCAGAGATTCGTCCTGCAACCTTTCCATTTTTATCTAACACCACTGTCGAAGGAATTGCATTAGCCGGTAATGACTTACTGAAGCCGATGAGTACAGAATCATCGATAAGTGTGGGATAAGGAGAATTGCGCTTACGGACAAAGGCCTCTGCATTAACTGGATTATCACGCGTTAAAATTCCAACAAAATTTACATCTGGATAGATTTTGGTTAACGCCGCCAGAGTTGGTTCTTCTGCGCGGCACGGTGAGCACCAGGAAGCCCAGACATTTACAACAGCTACCTCATTTATCGGTAATTGATATGTGGTTCCCAGCAAAGTCATCCCACCGAGTGCGGGTGCAGCAATTCTTTTCGACGGAGAAACAAATGTGGTTGCTCCGTCTCCTGCTACAAAGTTTTCAGCCGCACTTGTTGAACCTCCACCGCCACAAGCCGTGAGAGTCAGCAGAGAAATCACGATGACCGAAAGCAAGGGGAAGTGTCTTCGCATTTTTTTCCCGCTACTTTGGTGGCAGCAGATGCCGCGCAGGTTCAGCGTAAGAAGTACCGGTAATCAATCCATCGTTATCAAAATGCAAGCTTGTCACTGAAGCTAAGGTGCATTCTCGTTTACGGGGATCGTGAATAAGTCGTCGATTTTCAATTGCACTTCGTAATATCCAGATTGGCAACTGATGTGAGACAACAATTGCATCTTTATCACCCGCAGCCTTCTTTGCTGCAAAGACAGCTGCCAACATCCGATTGATCTGTTCTTCGTACGGTTCACCCCAAGAAGGTTTCCAAGGATTGTAAAGGTGCTTCCATGCAGATGGATGTCTCAGAACGCCATCGCCAATGCCAAATGGTTTTCCTTCGAAAACGTTTGCTGCTTCGATTAATCGTTCGTCGGTATGTATTGGAATTGAATGTGCCTTCGCAATTGGCGCTGCAGTCTCTTGCGCACGTTGCAGTGGAGAAACGTGAAGAGCGCCAAGATCAATAGATTTCGACCACTCGCCTAGAGTCTCTGCCATCTCTTGACCGCGTTGAGATAACTTCCATCCTGGTTGACGGCCATAGAGAATCTTCTGGGGGTTTTCGACCTCACCGTGGCGCACTACATGGACTGTTGAACTCATGAGCCAATCATAAAGCGAGATTGTAACAACCATAAGGCGAGAATTGGCCCGCCACTGACTAAGGTTGTGACATGGCGCTCACCCCCAATCGTGCAGCCTTCTTTGATGTTGATAACACCCTGGTTCGGGGATCAACTCTCTACTTTCTTGGCCGAGGCATGTACCAAAGGGGTTTCTTTACAAAAGCTGATATTTCTCGGTTTGTTGTAGCTAATCTTCGTTTCAGAATGACTGGTGTTGAAAAGCAAGATGTCATCGAACGTTATCAAAAGGCTGCAACAGATTTCGTGGGCGGCCACAAGGTTGAAGATATCCTCAAACTTGGCGAAGAAATTTATGACGAATTCGTTTCACCAAAACTTTGGCAGGGAACTTACAAAATCGCGCATGAACATTTGAGTAGAGGCGAAGATGTTTGGCTGGTAACTGCAGCTCCACAAGATATGGCTAACATCATCGCTACTCGACTTGGATTTACCGGTGCCCTTGGCAGCAAAGTAATTGTTCGAGATGCTATCTATACCGGCGAACTCGATGGAAAGATTTTGCATGGCAGTGAGAAAGCAGTTGCAATAACCTCACTTGCCCAAGAGCGTGGTTACCACTTGCCTGATTGTTATTCTTATTCAGATAGCCACAACGATCTCCCGCTACTCAATGCGGTAGGGCATCCATCTGCAATAAACCCCGATGCAATTCTTCGCATCAAGGCCCTTGCTGAAGGTTGGCCCATCCATGATTTTCGTCGCGGCCGCGTCCTCAATCGAATTCTGGGACCAGCCGTGAGCCGACTGGCAGCCATGGCCGCATGGCTTCTGCCCAGAAAACGCAGATAAGCAAATTCGACCAAGGGGTCGCAATCCCGCTAATGTTGGCAGGTTATGGAAATTCGTTCTTACGCCGAATACCTGCGCTCACTCGATGATCAATCGTTGACCGCACTATTTCAAGCGCGCCCAGAACTTATCTCTCCGGTACCAGCAGATATCGCCAACTTAGCCCTTCGCGCAGCCTCAATTCCGAGTTTGGTCAGAGCAGTCGATTCACTTAACAAGTGGCAGCTACAACTTTTAGAAGCTGCTGCGGTTATCAATGAACCCTTCACAGAGAAAGATTTACTTGCCGTAACCGATAAGAGTGCCAAATTTGCTCTGCCTGCTCTTATCGAACGTGCTCTAGTTTATGAAGGTGGAGATGGATTTCGTCTGCCTGCAAATCTACGCGAAGTTTTAGGTGCTGAAGTGGCAGGGCTCGGTCCATTTTCAAATAAAAAACTCAACCTTAAAGATCTCGCCGAAGCGCCTGCTGCTTCAAAAAAGGTGCTTGATGCGATGGTCTGGGGTCCACCTCGTGGATCAGTTGCCGATGTAAAGAAACCAAATCCAGGGGTTGCTTGGTTGCTTGAGCGAGGGTTTCTCTCGCCTGTAAGTCAGCAGAGTGTTGTACTACATCGTGAAGTTGCAATTGCACTTCGTGGAAAGAAGATTCATAGAGAGTTAGAGATTGCTCCTCCTGAAGTAACCGGCAAAGAAGTAAAAGCAAAAAGCATTCAAGCAACAGCCATTTCAAACATCACAACTTTCTTGCGCTGGAGTGAAGAAGTTCTCAACTTCTGGGCGCAAGAGCCACCTGTTGCGCTAAAGGCCGGCGGTGTTGGTGTCCGTGACTTGCGCGATCTTGCACTGCATCTGGGACTAAGTGAAGAGTGCACGGCATTTATTGTTGAAATCAATTATCTTGCGGGATTACTCACTATCGATCCGGATGATCGCATTTTGCCAACCCATCAATTTGATCTCTGGTTAGGTCAATCCGCATCAAGGAAATGGGAGATGTTGGTTTCTCCTTGGTTAATCACTTCTCGAATGAGCGGATTAGTTAATCGCGATGGCAGCAAGAGCGTCACTCCGATGGGGCCAGAGCTCGATCGGAGCAATGCGGCGCCGATACGCACATTGGTACTTAGGATTTTGCAGGAGAACCCTGGCATAACCCCAGAACTTCAATCACTCATCGCCCATGCGCAATGGCAACGACCATACCGCCGGACTGGAGGAATCCCTCCTGAGTACATTGAATGGATTACTAGAGAAGCAGAGTGGTTAGGTCTTACTGGGCAAGGCGCGCTCTCACCTTATGGAATTTCACTTCTTGCCGGCGATGACCTGGATCAAGTTGATGCAGATCTGCCAAAGCCAGTCGATCACATTTTGATTCAATCCGATAACACCGCAATTGCTCCTGGGCCACTCGAACACGAAGTTGCGCAAGAGCTAGATTTAATTGCCGATATCGAATCTCGTGGAGCTGCCACGGTATTCCGTTTCTCTGAGAGCTCACTTCGACGTGGTCTCGACCACGGTCGTACCGGTGAAGAAATTCTGACTTTCTTAAAGAAGTGCTCAAAGACCCCCGTACCTCAACCACTTGAATACATGATTACTGATATCTCGAAAAAGCACGGAAAGCTTCGCGTCGGAAATACATCGTCATTTATTCGCTGTGAAGATAACGCGCTCATTACTCAAATTATGAAAGATAAGAAAGTTGAGGCTCTCGGCCTTCGACGTATCGCTCCAGAAGTTTTGATTTCTTCACACGATGCATCTGATGTGATAAATGTTCTGCGGGCTGCAAACTATCTTCCCGCAGCTGAAGATTCTCAAGGAATACTGCTGAGCGGTCCTAGAATCGCGCGAGCGCAGACAAAAGCCCGCCCGCCACGAATTATTGGTGAATTTGAAAAACCTGATGAAGTTCTCCTTGAGACAGCACTACGTACAATTCGAACCGGTGAAAAATCCACGGCGAAGCAGAGCACCTTACGTAATCTCTCTGCTAACGAACTCGGAGCACTACCTAGATCAACTGCTAATGAGACTCTTGACCTGCTCACAAAACATATTCTTGAAACTCCCAACAAATCTCTATCAATCGGATATGCCGATAACAATGGCATGGTCTCGCACCGCATCATTGATCCATTGCGTATCTCGGCGGGCTCACTCCAAGCGCGAGATCATGCAACAGGTGAGGTTCTCACCTTTAGAATCCCTCGAATCACCGGCGTAGCGAGATTATGATGAGCGAGAACACCTCTCAATACGGCAGACTTAACCCCATGACGGAACCAAAAATGTCGGAGCCAAAAATGTTGGAATCACTCGAAGTTCTGGTCCGCGCAGAATCACCAAGTGATGATTTAGCCGCCTGCCGCCGCGTAGTAGAGGTCGCCGCTGATATCGCAGCACGAGAACTTTCAACACCGGCGAGAGTTGAAGAGATTGAGGGTCGCCCTGTTTTCTGGTGGGGTAGCAAAAATCCGCGCATTGTGATCTTGGCTCATCTCGATACTGTCTGGCCTGTTGGTGGTTACCAACCACTCTGGAGCGTTGAGGGCGATGTCATCCGAGGCCCAGGAGTCTTCGATATGAAAGCTGGTTTCATACAAGCTCTCTACGCTCTGAAAGATCTGCCAGAAGGTTCTGAACATGTAGCACTCATTGCTACAACTGATGAGGAGACGGGTAGCGCAACATCAAAGAATTTGATCCGAGAGATTTCTGCAAGCGCAGAAGCAGTACTCGTTCTCGAGGCATCACTTGATGGCAAATTAAAGACTGGCCGAAAAGGTGCGTCGATGTATCAAGTGACTGTGCATGGTCGTTCTTCTCACGCGGGTCTAGAACCCGAAAAGGGAATAAACGCAACGACTGAGATTGCCCATATTGTCCTTGCACTCCCTGCCCTAGAAAATCCTGAACATGGAACAACTGTTGTGCCAACCACGATGCAATCAGGAACCTCGAATAACACGGTCCCAGATTCAGCGAGGTTAGATATTGATGTCCGTTCATTCTCAACTGATGACTTAACCAGAATTGATTCTGCAGTGCGTGCCTTA
>JBIKSV010000008.1:0-34467 GCA_044348425.1 Candidatus Planktophila sp.
CTTCTTATCGAGTGTTTGGGTAGGTGGCAGAACAGGAGAGCCATCCATGTTATTTGAAGGCAAGTATGAGAGGAGGGCTTTTACATAATCAATCGCATCCGCCTCTGAATCTGCCATGTAATGAGCATTACCAGATTTAGTGTTATGGGTTAGCGCTCCACCTAAATCTTCCATTCCGACATCTTCACCAGTAACAGTCTTGATTACATCAGGACCAGTAATAAACATATTCGAAGTTTCTTTCACCATCACAGTGAAATCTGTGAGAGCGGGGGAGTAAGCAGAACCACCAGCACAAGGACCAAGAATCAGTGAGATCTGTGGAATCACACCAGATGAGCGGGTATTAAGTCGGAAGATTTTTCCATAGCCATTGAGTGAGGCAACACCTTCTTGGATTCGTGCTCCACCAGAGTCATTGATTCCGATGAGCGGAATTCCAGATTTGAGAGCGAAGTCAGCAATCTTCACAATTTTATCTGCGTGAACCTCGCCGAGCGATCCACCAAAAACCGTAAAATCTTGAGAGTAGAGAGCGATAGGTCGTCCATCAACTGTTGCAGTACCAATCACAACTCCATCGCCATAAGGGCGGTTCTTCTCCATGCCGAAATTAGCGGCATGGTGGCGGGCAAATTCATCAATTTCAGTGAAAGAATCTGGGTCAACCAACATTTCGATGCGCTCGCGGGCTGTTTTCTTTCCCTTAGCGTGTTGTTTCTCAGCCGCGCGTGCGGAGCCTGCGGTAACTGCTTCATCTATCCGATCGCGGAGGTCATTTATTTTTCCTGAAGTAGTGTGCAGATTGTTGCTCATGTGCATAAGGTACTAGCCATGAGTACTGATGCGCCAAGAGCGCCACTAGATCGCAAACGCATATCCGATGAAATCTCTCAATACTGGCGAGTAAGCGTGGTTGATATCACCGGATCTACTCAAGATGACCTAATGCAACTCGTAAGTAGCAATCAAGCTCTTGCAAAGAGTGTAATCGCAAGTGAATACCAAAGTGCAGGTCGTGGTCGTCTTGATCGTAGTTTTGATGCAGCGTCGATGTCTGCACTAACTTTTTCAATGTACATCGAACCTAAAGTTGATAAAGCAGAGTGGTCATTTCTAACGTTGCTTGCTACTTTGAGTGTAAGAGAAGCTCTTGCATCACTTGATAATTCATCTCGTGTTGCTGTGAAGTGGCCCAATGATTTGATGATTGGCGAAAAAAAGTGTGCAGGAATCATTGCTCAAGCGACTACTAAAGGTGTGATTATCGGTATTGGAATCAATGTTGGAATGAACGAATCAGAACTACCTGTACCGACCGCAACTTCACTCGCAATAGAAAATTTTTATGAATTAGATCGCAATATCATTCTGGCCACAATACTTAACCACTTTGAAATAAATCTTCAAATATGGGAGCTAGGCAAGAGTTTTATCGCAGAATACAAAGAGGCTTCTTCAACGATAGGCGCAGATGTTGAGGTTCTGCTTCCTGCTGGGGTATCCATTAAATCCAAAGCGGTAGGAGTCTCTGATGCAGGAGAACTCCTTCTGGAGAACGGAGAGGTCGTCACCGTTGGAGATGTGATTCATCTACGATAGGCCAGTGCCAAAGCCATTTCCTAAAGTCGGCGTCATAGGGGCAGGTCAACTTGCTCGCATGATGGTTGCTCCGGCGACGGCGCTCGGCATCGATCTTCTTCTTTTTGCTCAAGATGACAATGACTCAGGAGCCCAGGTTGCTCACCATTTAGTTGGTGATTACACCAATCTCAGTGAAGTTCTAAACTTTGCCCAACAATGCGATGTCGTTACATTTGAACATGAGCTCGTCCCTCTCTCAATAATCAAAGGGTTGGAGTCGGCGGGTGTGAGGGTTTATCCGCCATCGCAAGCATTTATCTATTCGCAAGATAAAGCAGAGATGCGCAGAAAGTTAAGCGATTTTCCTGCTCCGGAATTCCAAATAGTCACAGCAGCATCCAGCGTTACAAGTTTTCCTATCATTGCAAAGGCAATTAGCGGTGGATATGACGGTCGTGGGGTATGGAAAGTACAGACATCATCCGAACTTGAAGAGATTCTCAAGGAATGTTCACCGCTTCTTATCGAAGAACTTATCGAATTTGATAGTGAGATCGCCGTCATGGTTGCCCGCTCGCCACATGGTCAGGCAACTTCATGGGCACCGGTTGAGACGGTTCAAGAAGATGGTATTTGTGTCTTGACGATTACCCCGGCACAGAAAATTTCATCTGATGTTGCGCAACGCGCTCAACAGATGGCACTTGAGATTGCTCAAGCGGTAGGTGTTGTGGGAGTCATGGCTGTAGAAATGTTTGTTAAAGGTAATGATATTTATATCAATGAACTTGCAATGCGGCCCCATAACTCTGGTCATTGGTCTATTGAGGGGGCCGCGACTTCTCAATTCGAGCAACATCTTCGCGCAATCTTGGATCTGCCTTTAGGGAGCCCAGATATGAATCATGAATTCGCGGTCATGGGCAATGTGTTGGGAGGAGAGAAGACTGATATGTATCGTCCATATCTCCACCTCATGGCGCGTAATCCAAGCTTGCATTTTCATCAATACAAAAAAGATGTGCGTCCTGGGCGCAAGATTGGCCATGTCACAGCATGTGGCAATGACCTTCTACACTTAATCCACGAGGTCGAGCATGCGCGCGACTATATGAGCGGAGTAATTGATGAGTAAAGATGTAGCAATCATCATGGGTTCTGATTCGGATTGGCCAGTAATGGAAGAAGCGGCCAAGGTGCTCGATACATTTGAGATTTCTTACTCTGCTGAAGTTGTATCAGCACATCGCATGCCCGAAGAAATGTTTGATTTTGCAAAGAGTGCAGCATCTAAGGGCTACAAAGTAATTATTGCTGGTGCCGGCGGAGCTGCACATCTGCCAGGAATGGTTGCATCTTTAACCACTCTTCCTGTTATTGGCGTGCCTATCTCCTTAAAGAATCTTGACGGAATGGATTCGCTACTTTCTATTGTGCAGATGCCTGCTGGCGTTCCGGTTGCGACAGTGAGTATCGATGGTGCAAAGAATGCTGGAATCCTAGCCGCACGAATAATCGGCTCTGCAGATAACGCTGTGGCAAAAAGGGTCGAAGCTCAACTCGCCACAATTTCCGAAGAAGCCAAGGCAAAGGGCGCCCAGCTAAACGCTCGACGCAATAATAAAACTGGCTTCTAACTAATCTGTACGCCCCAAGGCATGCACGCGCCAGCCGGCATTTCGCCAGAGATTGCGATCAAGGGCGTTGCGACCATCAATAAGGAATTTCTGCTTCACTAATTGACCAATCACTGCTGGATCAAGCTCGCGATACTCTTTCCATTCAGTCAGGTGCAAGATTGCATCTGCACCTTTTACGGCATCGACAACCTTCTCTGCGAAATCAAGATTAGGAAAACGCTTGCGAGCGGGCTCAATTCCCTTAGGGTCATGAACGACAACTTGTGCACCTGCTGCCTGCAATTGTGCAGCGATATCAAGTGCGGGGGAATCGCGAACATCATCGCTATCTGGCTTAAATGTCGCACCAAGAACAGCAATCTTGTATTGCGTAAGGTCCTCAGAAAGATCTGCACGAACCACATCGATAACGCGTTGACGAGCACGTAGATTGATATTGTCGATCTCGCGTAAGAACTCAAGTGCTTGGTCTGCTCCCAGTTCTTGGGCACGCGCCATAAATGCTCGAATATCTTTTGGTAAGCAGCCGCCACCAAATCCGATACCTGCTTGCAAGAAGCGGCTACCGATTCGTGGGTCATACCCAATAGCTTTCGCAAGGACGGTGACATCTCCGCCCGCTGCCTCACATACTTCAGCCATAGCGTTAATGAATGAAATCTTCGTTGCAAGGAAAGAATTAGCCGCGACCTTTACAAGTTCCGCCGTTGGTAAGTCTGCTCGAATCCAAGGAGTTCCTAGCGCGATGACTGGTTTGTAAACCTCTTTAAGAATTTCTTCTGCGCGATCATTTGCTACACCTACAACGAGGCGATTTGGAGTAAGGGTATCTTCAACTGCAAAACCCTCTCGCAGGAACTCAGGATTCCAAGCTAAATCTGCTTGAGGTGCGCTCTCTGCAAGAAGGGCGCGTAGCGCTTGGGCAGTGCCAACTGGAACTGTGGACTTTCCAACTACGAGTGCGCCATCCTTTAAGTGTGGTGCGATTGCGGCAACTGATGACTTTACATATGTTAGATCGGCTGCCAACCCATCTTTGCTTTGCGGGGTTCCAACACAGATGAAGTGAACATCGGCATCAGCCACTGCAGAAAAATCAGTTGTAAAGGAGAGTCGACCAGTCTTCATTTCATCAGCAAGAAGTGTGTCAAGGCCCGGCTCGTAGAAGGGGAGCACGCCCTTTGAGAGTAGAGCAACTTTCTCTGGGTCAGTATCAATACCTACTACTTCAAAGCCGAGTGAAGACATACATGCTGCGTGGGTCGCGCCAAGATAGCCACAACCAATTACCGATAGCTTTAAAGTCATGTGCGGGAGTCTATTGCAGAGGCTTATTTCTTACTTGCGCAAGGATTGCTTGCCGCTGTCTGTGTCTTGAACTTATCAATAGTTGTAGGCGTAGGAGAGGCCTTTGGAGAGGCTGAGGCAGATGGATCAGCGGTGGGGAGCACAGTGTCGATGAGTGCAGCATCGTTCTTGATGCGATTCCATAACTCAGGCGCTAAAACTTCATCCCAGATAACAACCGAACCTACGGTTGGATGGCGTCCATTTGGATTGGAGAGCGGAACAGTCAAGGTGCGAACATTTCCAGAGGAGAGATTGCTTAACTGCTTGCCAAGTGTCAGGAGATCATTTTTGGTGACACCCTCATCCATCTTTACTGTTGAAATAGTTGCTTGATAGAAATTAGCAAGCTTGATTGGATTCAGCAAAGTGCCAGAGGATGTTGCTTTGCGAATAATCGCGCTTACAAATTGCTGTTGACGTTCCATTCTTCCAATATCACCACGACCATCAAAGTCTCGTGTTCGGACAAACTTCAGTGATTCAACTCCGTCTAGAAGATGGTATCCCGCAGACATTACAAGGTGGCTCTTTGGATCATCGATATCGACCTTTGAGCAAACTTTAATTCCGCCAAGTGCGTCAACTACACCCACAAAGCCAGCAAAGCTGACTTCGATGTAGTGATCAATCTTTAGCGAGGTTGCCATCTCAATAGTTTCAATCAAAAGGGGAGCGCCGCCAAAGGCAAAAGCTGCATTGAGTTTTCCGGGGCGAGCTGGAATCTGACTTTTTCCATCAACGCTGGTGTGCGCTGGAATGGTTACTAGAGTGTCACGTGGAAGTGAAACAATGAATGCTGCATCACGCGCTTTACTTATATGCACCAAAAGCATCGTGTCAGAGCGACCACCGGCTGCAACATCAACTCCACCAACTCGCAGTTCGCGGATTTGCGCTTTGGTAAGTCCTTCACGATTATCAGAGCCCACCACAAGATAATTGAGAGCAGAGTTAACCTTTTCGGGACGATTCTCTAAATCTCCGAAGACGCTTATTCGCGAAATTTGCCCGCTAATCTGCCCAAGGCCAACCCACGTCGCGGTAGCGAGAATTACCACACCAAGAGAAAGTGAGGTAATTATTCGAATCGCGCGACTAGATTTCACATCCGTAGGGTACTTGCACGATAGCGTTATGGGGTTATGACGACACAAAGAGATCGCGGATTGCATGATTCAGGGGGCCAGTTGCCCTTTGTCAGCGTGATTCTTCCCATATTAAATGAAGAGAATTATCTTGAAGGTTCTGTTCACTCGATACTCTCTCAGGATTATCTCGGTAAGTTTGAAGTAGTTCTCGCATTAGCCCCATCGAAAGATAAGACTCGTGAAATTGCAGAGATAATCGCGCAAAACAACTCGCAAGTTACCGTTGTCGACAATCCATCAGGTCGCACCGCTGCCGGACTAAATGCAGCTCTGAAGAAATCACAAGGTTCAATAATTGTCCGCGTTGATGGCCATGCAGAAATTCCACGCACTTACATCACAGATGCTGTTGAAACTCTGCAGAAAACCGGTGCGGTAAATGTGGGTGGTGTCATGGCTGCCGAAGGTATTACGAAATTTGAAAAAGCAGTTGCCAAAGCGATGCGTAGTCCACTCGGAGTGGGTGCATCTCGATTTCATACGGGCGGAGCTTCAGGTCCGGTGGACACTGTCTATCTAGGGGTTTTTCAACGAGAAGCACTTCTTGCAGTCGGTGGATTTGATGAGAGATTTACGCGTGCGCAAGATTGGGAACTTAACTTTCGCCTGCGCAGTAACGGAGGCATTGTTTATTTCGATCCACGATTACAAGTTACCTATCGACCACGTCCAAACTTATTTGCTTTAGCAAAGCAATATTTTCAATATGGAACATGGCGCAGGGTGGTATCTCGTCGCCACAAGGGAACAATTAATCTTCGTTACTTAGCGCCACCAGTCGCTTTGCTTGGCTTTATTGGCTCGCTTTTACTTGGTCTGATTCACCCTCTCCTCTTTGTTCCGGCTGCTACATACCTTTTTGCAATTGTGATTGCTGCGACCACAATTGCAAGTTCTTTAGGGCAATATCTTCTTCTCTTATTAATCATCCCCACAATGCATTTTTCTTGGGGAGCTGGATTCATCACTTCACAGAAGAATCTCGTACCGATAGATCAATAAGAGAGGCCCTACTGCGGTAATCTTTCGCACATGAGCGAACCGCTGGTGACCTATCTGCCTTTTAAGGCGGGGCTCCCACCGATGGGGGCCTACTTGCGCTCACTAGTCAGGCGCAGAGCGTTTATCTCTGAGTTCGCGCGTTCAGAACTCCGCAATCAAAATTACGGTTCGGTCTTTGGCCAGCTTTGGCTTGTCATCAACCCACTCTTACTCTCTGGCGTTTATTTTCTCCTGATTTATGTGATCGGCGGTGATAGCGATAGCACTCGCTTTGCCCATCTCACCGCATCACTCTTCCTCTTTTATTTGGTAGCAAATAGCTTGACTGGTGGCGTCAAAGCAATCACCTCTGGCCAGCGCTTGATTCTTAACACTTCATTCCCACGCATCATGTTGCCCCTTTCTGCAGTTGTCATCGCATTTCTAAAGTTCTTGCCAACGTTAGTTGTGGCTTTTGTGATTCATGCTGTTGTTGGCCTGAGTTATTCGTGGCAGATGCTCTGGGCGATTCCAATTTTGTTGATTGCACTACTTCTCGCCACAGGCCTGGCAATTCTTTTCTCGTGCATCAATGTTTATTTCAGAGATATCTCTAGCATCTTGCCCTACCTGACGCGCAGCTTGTTGTATTTATCACCGATTCTCTATGAAGCATCAACAGTTGCAGATTCAATAAAGCAGTTTCAAATCGTCAATCCCATCTTCTACCTTCTTGATTCCTGGTCGAGAGTAATGGTTCATGCCCAAGCGCCTGAACTTTTCTCAGTTCTGCATGCGCTGATCTTTGCATTCGTCATTTTTGGCATCGGAACATATTTCTTCTTATCGAGGGAGCGTGATTTCGCTGTCCGACTTTAAGCATGATCATCCCAAGGCCTCAATCGCGGTCTCTATAAAAGATTTGGGTCTGACTTACAAGACCTCGATTGATAAGAAGCCGACATTTAAGGCACGTATAAAGACGCTCGGTCGCGGTAAGAAACACACTCGTATTGTTCGTGCCGTCGATGGAATCAATCTTGATATTCATTACGGATCAGTCTTGGGTGTGATTGGTTCTAACGGTGCAGGAAAATCAACTTTGATGAGAGTTATTTCTGGAATTATTCCGCCTACAGAGGGGCGCGTTGATGTTTACGGCAGCGTCTCCACCTTGTTGGCTCTAGGCGTGGGTTTTAATCCATCGATGACCGGACGCGAAAACGTATATCTCGGCGGCCTTGCAGCAGGCATGACTGAGGCAGAGATTGATGAGAACTTTGAAGCTATAGCTGAATTTTCAGAGCTAGGCGAATCTATAGATGCGCCAATGCGCACTTACTCATCAGGCATGTTTGCGCGTTTAGCATTTTCAGTTGCTGCCATTGTTGAGCCAGACATTCTCATTATCGATGAGGCGCTGAGTACTGGTGATGCCAAATTTAAAGAGAAATCGCTTAATCGCGTCAAAGAACTTCGCTCTGCAGATCGTGCACTCATTTTAGTGAGTCATGCATTAGCGACAATCGAAGATGTTTGTAATGAGGTTGTCTGGATCAATAAAGGAAAAGTGATGGCTCGTGGCAACCCTGCTGAGATTATTGCTGAGTACCAGAAATTCATGAAAGTCAGAAAGAGTGCTTCCTCCGATGAGGATGTATAAAGTCCGAAGACGGGCAATCTTTTTTGTATTCTCACTCGCGGCGCCGTTGTTAATGACGCCTGCTTTTGGTTCTACAGCACCAGCTTTGTTTACATTTACAGGTTCTGGGTTTGGCCATGGAGTAGGTATGAGCCAAATTGGCGCGCGCGCAATGGCTGCAGCGGGCGAGAGCGCGACTTCAATTCTGAAGTATTACTATAAAGATGTAGATGTTATTCCTGTAATTGATACTGCGACTATTCGCGTCAACATCGGCAACGCTCTTCGTGGCGCAATTTTTTTAACATCAACAAGTGGTAGTTCGCTTCGTTTGTACGCAGGTGATTTGCCAGCTTCGGACACCACTACTGCTCCGATCATGACGGTTGCAAATAAAAAGAAGCTAACAATCTCAATCTCGGTAGATAAGAAAGGTATTCAAGGGCTACCTGGTACACCTGCGGCAGCAACTCTGCGCTGGAGTGGAGGTTCTGCTCCGGTCGTTACGTTAACCGAATCCAACTCAACAAGTCGTTATCGTTACGGTCAGATTCAAATTAAGGTCATCAAAGGTGCACTTGAAATAACTAACTCCTTAGCTTTACGTGATGAGTACTTACTTGGAATAAGTGAAGTCCCATCTTCATGGCCCCCTGCGGTATTAGAAGCGCAGACCATTGCCGCCCGCAGTTATGCGCTCTCAAAGATGGGCACAATTAGGCCCGCCTGCGATTGCAATGTCTATGAACATATTGTTGATCAGAACTTCGTTGGGTTTTCAAAGGAAGCTGAGCCTCGATTCGGTCAGACTTGGCGCGCGGCTGTTTTGCGCACACTCGTTGATACTTCTACAGGGTTGGCAATCCTCAGCGGTGGTAAGCCAATTCAGGCCTATTACTTCTCATCCTCAGGAGGAGCCACGCAATCAAGTGCCGATGCTTGGGGAGGATTTACTGCTTACACACATTCAGTGCCAGACACCGCAAGTGTTTTAACATCGCTAAATCCACGCTATGCATCGTGGAGTGCAACCGCAACGCAAGCTCTTGTATCACGAGCGTTTGGTTTACCTGATGTTGCCTCGCTCGAAATTCTCTCTCGTAATTCCGCAGGGGCAGTAACTTGGATCAAGGGTGTCTCAACTAATGGAGTAACAATGGTTATTCGTGGTGACACTTTTCGAAGCCGAACAAAGATACCTTCGCCTTGGTTTACACCTGTGGCAAGTTAATCAAGATTATTTAATTTGCGTGAAGGAGCGCGTTTAATCCGCCCCAAGTGCCAGTACGCATAATTGCCTCTAGACCACCAGTGAGCGAATTACGTCTGAATAACAAATTGTTGGCACCCGAAAGAGAACCAGCCTTAACAACTTCGCCATCAGGTAAAGTGATTTTCGAGGCGGCTGTTATGTACGTTCCGGCTTCGATAACACAATTATCACCTAGCGAAATTCCAAGTCCTGAGTTAGCGCCAAGTAAGCACTTCTGGCCGATAGAGATAACTTCCTTGCCTCCACCGCTGAGTGTGCCCATGATTGAAGCGCCACCACCAACATCGCTACCGTCACCGACGACTACACCTGCTGAAATTCTTCCTTCAACCATCGATGCACCAAGAGTTCCGGCATTGAAATTTACAAACCCTTCATGCATCACTGTTGTTCCAGATGAAAGGTAGGCACCTAAGCGAACTCGATCAGCATCGGCAATGCGCACTCCTGAAGGAACTACGTAATCAACCATGCGTGGGAATTTATCGACAGCAAAGACTGTGATGTTTCCGTGCTTAGCTTTTAACTTGGCACGAGTGAGTTCGAAGCCCTCAATAGCGCACGGGCCATGTGAGGTCCAGACAACGTTTGAAAGTAGACCAAAAATTCCATCAAGTGATTGACCATGCGGTGCCACCAAGCGATGCGAAAGTAAATGAAGTCTGAGATATGCATCAATGGCATCCTTCGGCGCATTATCGAGATTAATCTCGAGTGAAACAACTTCACGAGTTACACCGCGATCTAAATCAGGTTTTGCAAGCTCGCGCAATGATTCATCGGGGGTCGAAGTCAGTGCTCCCATTGCTGGCGCAGGAAACCAAACATCTAATACTGAAGCACCAGAGAGAGTCGCAACGCCGTGACCATGTGCTAAACGTTCATGTGAAGTGTGACTATTCTGCGAAGTTGACATGGCATAAGGGTAACTCAACCCCTATCCTCAGCCGTATGCGTATCGCCGTTTACTGCTCATCTTCATCAAAAATCGATGAAAAATTTATAGATTTTGCCTTCAATCTAGGCGCTGCAATCGCCGACTCTGGTTTTGATTTGGTCTCAGGGGGCGGATACATCTCATCGATGGGTGCAATATCTAGAGGAGCGCGGAGCAAAGGCGGAAAGACAATTGGAATAATTCCACAACGTCTAGTCGATATTGAATTCGCCGATCATGATAACGATGAGTTAGTCGTTGTTGATTCAATGCGTAGCCGTAAGGGAAAAATTGAAGAACTTGCCGATGGTTTTATTGCGCTACCTGGTGGGCTTGGCACACTTGAGGAGCTGATTGAGATATGGGTTGGACGGTACTTAGGTTTCCATGGCAAACCTATTGTGATTCTTGATCCCGATGGAATCTACAGAAAACTACATGAGCTAGTAATCGAACTTGAGGATTCACACTTTGTTAAACCAGGCATGCGCGATCTAGTTCTATGGGCCACCACGATTGAAGAATCAATTGAATACATCAAATCTCATTATCAGGACAGTGATGAGTAATTCTCTCGCCTTAACTGTTGCTGTTCCGCTTTCACAGGAGCAGACGTGGCGAGCCATCATTGATTGGCGTGGGCAGAGCAAATGGATGTTGCAAACAACAGTCTGGGTAGATGGTGAGCAAGAGTCAGGGATTGGTACAAAGATTGCTGCCTTCACAGGACCGTTGCATCGCCTTTACCCTCGATTTAGAAAATTTGGGCTTTTAGATTTGATGGAAGTTACGGCTTGGCATCCACCAATTCGTTGTGAAGTCATTCATTACGGATCAATCCTTAAAGGAAGCGGCGTATTTGAGGTTGAGGCAGTCGATGATTCCCACTCGCTCTTTCATTGGTCTGAAGAGATACAGGCACCTCGAGCGGTATTTCTTCTCATACGACCCTTTATTCTTATCGGAGTCAAGATTTCTCTCGCTCGTTTTGTACGTCAACAGGAGTAATCTCTCTACCTATGAGCGCACCTCAGACTGTCAGAGAGCTAATTGCATCTCTGCCTGAAGAAGAGCGCATCATCCTTACCCTTCACTTTCTTGGCGGAAAATCATCGGATGAAATTGCCGATCTCCTGCGGGTTCCTCAGAAATCTGTCCGCGCACTCATCGAATCAGGTAAAGAGAGAATTACTCTCTTAATGGGCCTCTAACTCCCGCTCATTGAAGGCGAGCGAGCGCGATTTCCCCCTATTCACGATTTCCATAAGTAGGCTCATATACGAGATACTTAGCCCATGGCAGCGATGAAACCCCGCACAGGCGATGGCCCAATGGAAGTCACCAAGGAAGCTCGCTCCCTCGTGATGCGAATTCCACTTGAAGGCGGAGGTCGTCTCGTGGTGGAACTCAATCCACAAGAGGCGAACAATCTCAGCGCGGCACTTGAAGCAGCTGTAGCCCTTATCAAGAAGTAAGGCCACTTCACGATGCTCTCCTCGGTTGAGCCAAAGTTACCCGCAATTCTCGAAGGTGATCTTTTGGCATTGGGCTTTATCAAGAAAGAAGATGAGTCCTTTGCTTTTCTCGGCGCTCAATCGCTCATCTCTGAAATCGAAACTCTCTTTGAAATCAATCTTCTCGATGAACTTGCCTTCTTCTCACCAACCGGCAAGGCGGGTGAAATCTTTGAGATCCCTGTGATTCATACAAGCACCACAATTGACCGACTCTATCTAGTTGGAGCGGGAGATCAGAGCACCTCAGCATTTCGCACTTCAGGAGCAGCGCTCGGTCGAAAAGTTCGCGGAAAAGCCACTCATCTCATCTCCTTACTTACTACTGAGAAGAAAGAAAATGCAGTTGTAGTAGCAGCACATGCAACTTCAATGGCGATGGGCGCTTACTCATGGCAGCTTAAGAGCGGTACCCAGCCAGAACTTCCACATCTTTCTATTGCAAGCGATGATGCCACAACTTTAGCTAAAGCCAATTCAATTGCAGAAGGCGTATCACTGGCACGAGATCTCATTCACACACCTTCCAATATAAAAAATCCACTCTGGCTTGCTGAAGAGGCGAAAAAAGTAGCGGATGCAAAAGGCTTGGAAATCAAAATCTTATCTGGTCGTGACTTGTCGAAATTTGGGGGATTAGTTGCAGTAGGCGGTTCTTCTCCTACACCAGGCCCACGCTTTATTGAGCTCTCCTATATTCCTAAGAAGTTACAGAAATCTAAGAGCAAAGCTGCGACGGCGCTCCCACATATTGTCATAGTCGGAAAAGGAATCACCTTCGATACCGGAGGAGTTTCACTGAAAAGACCTTATGACACGATGGTAGGAATGAAGAGCGATATGGCTGGAGCAGCTGCAGCGCTCGCTACGATTTCAACGATCGCCGACCTTCAACCAAGTATTCGACTTACCGTTCTTATGATGTGCGCAGAGAACGCTCTTTCAGGAACCTCACAACGTCCATCAGATGTTCTCACGCAATACAACGGCACCACAGTTGAGATAATCAATACGGATGCTGAGGGACGTTTAGTTCTTGCAGATGGCTTAGCTTATGCAGATAAGAATCTTGACCCCGATTATCTTCTCGATATTGCAACCCTCACTGGTGCGGCTACTTTAGGACTCGGGCGACAATATGCAGCGATGTATACCCGTGATGAGAAATTGGCCCAACAACTCTCATTAGCTGGCGAAATTTCGGGCGAGCGAGTCTGGCATATGCCTCTTATTGATGATTATGCAGACTCCCTTCTCAGTGATGTTGCTGATCTCAATCACACTGCTGAGAAAGGCGATGGCTCAGCTGGTTCAGTTACTGCCGCCCTCTATCTCGAGCATTTTGTTGGAGAGCGCCGATGGCTCCATCTTGATATCGCAGGGCCAGGGCGGAGCGAGAGTGATTCAGGGGAAAATCCCAAAGGTGGCACTGGTTTCGGGGTGCGCTTGCTCGTAAATTGGATAGTGTCTCTATCATGATAATCGATCCACATTCCTATGCCGAGAGCTTCATTAGCGAAGATGCATTTAAGAGCGCATCGAGAGCTCGCGGTGTTGAAATTGGTACTCGCGATGTAACGCCAGGAGCGGGCGCTTATCTATCATTCTTAGCTCGCCTCTTGAAGGCACAATCTGTTGTTGAGATCGGAACCGGCTCTGGTGTTGGTGCTCTCTGGGTACTCGATGGAATGCTTAACTCTGGCACGATTACATCGATTGATGATGAGATGGAACATAGTTCAATTGCACGTCAATCTTTTTTGGAGGCTGATATTGCCCCGCAGAGATTTAGATTGATCACCAATCCTGTGATGGAAGTTGTCGCAAAACTTACTGATCGAGCCTATGACATGGTTATTTTTAGACACGAGCCAGAAGATTTGCCTTACGCAATCTCTGAAGCCTCACGCATCCTTCGCAGTGGTGGGGTCTTTGTTATTGATAATTTCTTTGGCGGAAGCAAAGTCAGTGATCCGGCGCAACGAGATCCAAAAACAGTTGCTCTTCGTGAAGCAGGTAAAGCGCTGAAGTTAGATAACGAAACATGGGCAACATCTCTGATACCCATCGGAGATGGATTATTACTTGCGACGAAGCTTTAGTTAAGAGTGAGTTTAAGAATGGAAGCGAGATATGAGTAATTACGGAGATGGATTCGGGCGAGGTGCAAATAGCCCTTGGTGGAACGCTCCTTCACACTCAACCAAAAAAGTTTCGCTGAGAGCTTCCATCACCATAACTCTTCTCGTTGGAATCATTGCCGGTGCATTTGGAGCAGCATCGAGTGGCTCTCTCTTTGGTTATTCGACAAAACTCGTTTCTTCTAATTCAACGATTGAACGTGCTCCAGATTCTGTTGCAGGTATCGCAAAACGAGTCCTACCTTCTGTTGTTTCAATTGAAGCAAGGGGCTCAGATGGAGGCTCAACTGGCTCAGGTTTTGTCATAGCTAGCGATGGATATATTTTGACCAACAACCACGTGATTGCCGGAGCCGTCTCTAGCGGTGGAAAGATTGTTGTGCGACTACAAGATGGCCGGTCATTTGATGCTGATGTCATCGGTAGAGAAGCTTCCTATGATCTGGCAGTCTTGCGAATTAGTAATAAGCGACTTACCGCTCTTCAATTTGGAGATAGCGAGAAAGTTGCAGTTGGAGATTCTGTTCTCGCAATCGGTTCTCCACTCGGACTCTCAGGCACGGTAACTCTCGGAATCATCAGCGCAAAAGATCGAGCTGTAACTGCCGGTGAAAGTCAGGGTGATAATTCATTTATTAATGCCCTTCAGACCGATGCTGCGATTAATCCTGGTAATTCTGGGGGACCACTTGTTGATGCCACAGGAGCAGTTATCGGAGTTAACTCTGCAATTGCATCTCTCGGTTCTTCATTTGGTGGACCAACAGGTTCCATCGGCTTAGGTTTTGCTATTCCAATAAATCAGGCGCGCAAGACCGCCGAACAATTGATAAAGACAGGCAAAGCCACCTATCCAGTTATTGGCGTATCGGTTGATATGAGTTTTGCAGGATCGGGTGCGCGTATCTCAGATCAGAGCGGGGCGATTCTTACTGGTGGACCAGCTGCAAAGGCGGGGCTAAAGGCCGGAGATGTCATCGTTGAATTCGACGGGCGCGATATCAACTCACCAGAAGAACTAATCGTTGCAGTTCGCTCAAAAGATGTGGGAGATGTTGTGAAGTTAACATATATTCGTAAGGGTCAGCGTGCGACGGTAATGCTCACCCTGACAGCAGGCAAGTAGAGCGGTAGAGTTGAGATATGTTCTTTGATTTCGGAGCGGGCGAGCTCATCGGCTTGGCTATTCTTGGAATGGTTCTAGTCGGTCCTGATAAGTTGCCAGGCTTGGCAGTTCAAGCAGCAAAGATGATTAAAAAAGGGCGCACCCTTGCTACCAATGCCACCAATGAACTTAAAGAGAACCTCGGTCCAGGATTTGAAGATCTCAAGCCTGCAGATCTCAACCCAAAAACTTTTGTAAAGAAGCAGATTGATGCAGTAATGGATGATTCATCGTCAAAACCCAAGCGCCCTGAAAGCAAGATCGATCCCGATTTGTTATGAGCCTTAATGATGCAGTTCTGGAGGCGCTCTCCAAGGTCAATGATCCTGAGTTACATCGCTCGATAACCGAGCTAGGGATGGTTGAAGAAGTAAAAGTCGAAGGTAGCTCGCTCAACCTAAAGATTCTTTTAACTATCTCAGGTTGTCCAATGAGGGATCGACTCACCAAAGATATTTCAGAGGCGGCGCTAACCGTCGAAGGAATCGCAACTGTTGATATCGAGTTTGGTGTCATGAGTGAGGAGCAGCGAGCAAATATTAAGAAGCTGCTTCGCAATGGTCGTGAAAGTTTTATCTCTTTTGCTCAGAAAGATTCTCTTACTCGAGTAATCGGTATTGCTTCAGGTAAAGGCGGAGTTGGAAAATCTTCACTTACTGCCAATCTAGCGGTTGCTGCTGCGCAGAAGGGGTTGCGGGTCGGTATTCTCGATGCTGATGTTTACGGCCACTCAATTCCTCGATTGATGGGGCTAATGGGGCAACGTCCCACTGCAATTGATCAGATGTTTATTCCGCTTGAATCTTTTGGAGTCAAAGTTGTTTCTATGGAGATGTTTAAGCCAGAAAGGTCTGACCCAATCGCTTATCGAGGGCCTTTATTGCACCGCGTCCTCGAACAACTTCTCTCTGATGCTTATTGGGGCGATCTCGACATTCTCTTTATTGACCTTCCTCCAGGAACCGGTGACTTAGCTATTTCACTCGGGCAACTGATTCCGACATCAGAGATTATTGTCGTCACCACACCGCAAATTGCTGCAGCCGAAGTTGCAGAGCGAGCAGGACGCATTGCCCACCAAATCCATCAGCGGGTTATCGGCGTTATCGAGAACATGTCTGCAGCACCGTGTGCATCATGTGGTGAAGCGATGGCTCTCTTTGGAAGCGGCGGGGGAGAAGAAACGGCGCGCAGACTCTCACTCTTAGTCGGTGGCGAAGTACCACTAATGGGAAAGATTCCATTTAATGCAGAGCTTCGCGAAGGTGGCGATCAAGGAACTCCAGTGATTGTCAGCGCTCCAACAAGTCCGAGTGCACTTGCGATTGCTGAAGTAATTGAAACCTTAGTGATTCGCCAAGATTCTTTACTTGGTGTCAGGCTTGGGCTTGCGTAACTCTTCGACAATCTCGTGAGACAAATCTTCAAGTTCGCTGCGGATAAAGTCGCGCGTTGAAACTTCGCCAAGTGCGATTCGCAAGCTGGCAAGTTCGCGTGTGAGATATTCAGTATCAGCCATGTTGCGATCTCCACGAGCTCTATCTTCATTGAGTGCAACGCGATCTCGATCGGCTTGACGATTTTGTGCAAGCAGGATGAGAGGAGCAGCATAAGAAGCTTGAAGTGAGAGAATGAGTGTAAGGAAAATAAAAGGGTAATCATCCCAACGCAGATTTATTGGGGCGAAAATATTCCAAAGTACCCATGAAAAAACAAAGACAGTCATATAGACAAGGAAACGAGCTGTTCCTAAGAAACGAGCGAATCGCTCGGAAAGTCGACCGAAAGCTTCAGAGTCATAATTGCCACGAAGTGTGCGACGACTTTCGCGCGGAGTATCTAAACCATGGTTTCGTGCCATCATTTAACCTCACTTTCCTCTGATAGCTCACCCTCAAAACTGGTGTCTATATTTTCTAATGCTGCTGTTGTTGTTGCTGAGTCGCGGTGTGCATGGCGCCAGTTCTCAGGGAGCAAGTGATCAAGGACGTCATCGACGGTAATTGCCCCTAAAAGGCGCTCATTTGCATCAATCACCGGGATTGAGAGCAAGTTATAACTCGCTAAGTATGACGCAACCTCATGCAGAGATGCATCTGGATTAACGCCATGTGTACTTGAATCCACGATGGAACCGAGCAAAGTTGCAGGTGGTTCACGGAGTAAGCGTTGATAATGAACAAGTCCAATAAATCGACCAGTAGGTGTCTCCAGTGGCTGGCGACAGATAAATACTTGAGATGCTAAAGCTGGAGAGAGTTCACTCTTTCGAACTGCAGCAAGAGCGTCAGCAACTGAGTAATCAGCTGACATAACGATCGGTTCAGTCGTCATCATTCCGCCGGCAGAATAATCTTCATATGTCATGAGACGAAGAACATCTTCAGCATCTTCTGGATCCATCAAATCAATGAGCTCTTGTGCGCGTTCCTCACCAATTTCACGTAAGAGGTCTGCTGCATCATCAGGATCCATCTCTTCGAGAACGTCAGCAGCTCTTTCACCTTCTAGTTCAGCCAAAAGTTCAACTCGCTCTTGTTCATCCATCTCTTCAATAACATCAGCAAGACGCTCATCATCAAGTGCGCGAGCAACTTCGATGCGGCGCTTAGGTGAGAGATCTTGAAGTACAGCTGCTAAATCGGCAGCTCGCAAAGTGCTCAATGTGGCAAGAAGATTGGTGGTGCCTTGGCTAGCTTCTTGAGCTGCAAAGCCAACGAGTTCATCCCAAGCAACTGTTGATGTCGCGCCTTTGCGCCGGATGCCGCGCCCCTTGCGCATGATGTGAACTTTTGAAATCAACCAATCACCTGTTCGAGTGAGCTCCATGCCCATATCTTCAACAACAACTGATTCACCGCTCTCAATTAATGTGATTGAGCGATCGAGTAAATCTCCTAAGACCAGAATTTCTCCAGTACGAGTTTCGAAACGTCGCATATTGAGGAGACCAGTGATTACCACTGCACCAGATTCGATCGAAGTTACTCGAGTGATTGGTACGAAGACTCGTCGACGTAGAGGCACTTCGACAACGAGACCAAGGATTCGAGGTGGTTGATTATTTGAACGCAGGGTCGCCACAGCATCGCGCACCTTGCCAACAGGATCCCCATTAGGGTCGAAGACTGCTGTACCAGCAAGGCGAGCGAGGAAAACGCGATTCATTCCATTGCTGCTCATATGGCTCCCCTCATTGGCTTCCCTTCATGGGCTTCCCTTCATGGACCTAGGGTATCGGCTAGGTTTCATCCATGGCTCCCACCTTTAAAGGCTCTCCTGATGTTAATCATGAATTAACTCAGGACATCACTGCGATGCCTGGGCGCTCAGATCTCATCAGATTAGCGATTGGCACTCTTGGGATCGGTTCATCGGGACCACTTATCGCGATGAGCACTATGCCTATCCTCACCCTCGTATTCTTAAGAAATCTTGCAGGCTCTCTCCTCACACTTCCCTTTGCTTTGCGGAATAAGTTCGATCGCACTGGCGCCAAATGGGCTGCTGCTGCAGGAGTGCTGCTCGCCCTTCACTTCATGGGATTCTTCGCTGCCATGCGAATGACCTCAGTCGCGGCAGGTACTGCATTGGTGGCACTTCAACCGATCTTTGCAAGCATCTTTGTTAAAGTCACTGGCGGACATATTCCTCCAAAAGCATGGCTCGGTATGGCAGTAAGTTTTGCAGGTGTACTTCTTATCTCAGGAATTGATTTTTCGATTGACCGACGTTCATTTATTGGAGATTTAGCAGCCTTGATCTCTGCGGCGCTCGCCGCTCTCTATATGATGTGTGGATCAAGGGCGATGAAGACCCTCGAAACAAGTACATATACTTCAATTTGTTACGGAGTTTGCGCACTCACTGCTCTTCCTGTGGCAATTGTAAGCGGAAGCGAATTAATTCATTTCCCAGCTCGCGAGTGGTGGATTCTTTTGGGGCTCCTTGTTGGGGCACAGTTTCTCGGGCATTCCATGTTTAATTCGGTACTTAAGCGAGTCTCTCCTGCAGTTGTTTCACTTATAGTTTTCTTTGAAGTTCCGATCGCTGCAATTTTGGCTGGAATTTTTAATATTGGAAAGCAACCTTCAGGGTTTATCATTCCAGGAATGATTCTCATTCTTGCAGGGTGCACCATGGTTGTATTGCGAACACGTCCGGCACGAGAGATGGTTAGAGCAGAGGTTCTTGAATGATTGATTTGCATACCCACACAACATGCAGTGACGGAACCGATTCTCCACTCATGCTTGTTAAGAAAGCAGCTTCTGCCGGAATCACAGTCTTAGGATTAGCAGATCACGATTCGACCTCAGGTTGGGAAGAAGCAACTAACGCGCTTCATTCAGATATGCAATTAGTGCTTGGCTCGGAAGTTTCTTGTCTGACAGAAGAAGGCATTGCTGTACATATGTTGGGCTTACTTTTTGATGGCAAAGATGAAGAAATGCAGCGGTTGCTCGCTGACTCTCGTGATACTCGTATTCCACGGATGCGAAAAATGATTGAAAACTTACGGGGCGCCGGTTATGACATCACTCTCGAGGATGTTCAGAGCTCAACGCCAGAAGGTGCCACAGTTGGTAGGCCTCACCTTGCAGATGCCCTCGTTAAAAGGAAGATCGTTAAGAGTCGCGATGAGGCCTTCACGGATTTGCTCAACAATGATTCACCTTTCTATGTCACTCATCTCTCACCAACTCCAGAAGATGCGATTCGAGCGATTAGAAAAGCTGGGGGAGTGGCCGTCATTGCCCATCCATTTGCATCACGCCGTGGTCAGATTATTGATGAATCAACTTTTCAATCGCTTGTTACTGCAGGTCTTAACGGTATCGAGGTTTATCATCGTGACCACAGTGAAGAAGAACGCAATCAATTGATTGCAGTTGCGCGTTCATTGGACCTGGTAATAACAGGTTCGAGTGATTATCACGGAACCGGAAAACTCAATCAACTTGGCGAAAATACGACCGATAGGCAAGAATGGGAACGCCTAGAATCAATGGCAAATGAGAGAAGAGTTGTGCAACGATGGATGAAGTAACCGCCCTTACCTTTGCGGTGCAGGCATTTGTGACACTGTTGGTTATTTTTGATCCTCCAGGAGCTACTCCAGTATTTCTCTCATTAGTTTCAAATAAGAGTCAGCGCGAACGCACCCGTTTAGCTTGGTTAGCAGCTGGAGTCTCACTTCTTGTAATCGCATCATTTGCTTTATTTGGTCGATTTATTTTGGAATACATGCACGTCTCAATCGAAGCACTCCAAGCAGCTGGCGGATTGCTCTTGCTCTATGTCTCACTTCAACTTTTAACCGGAACAGTGCATGAGATGGAGAGTAAGGGAACGAATGTTGGCATGGTTCCTTTGGGTACACCATTGCTCGCCGGCCCTGGTGCAATTGTTGCAACGATGATCTTCGTAGAACAAGCAGATTCTGCGGCTCGTATGGGCGGACTAGCTCTTGCCATAATTGCAGTTCACTTAGTAATTGGTTTAGTTTTAATGACATCTACAACTATTCTAAAAGTCATTAAGGAGTCTGGAGTAAACCTCTTAGCTCGAATTGCTGGTTTATTGCTTGCAGCGATTGCGGTTCAGATGCTCGCAAATGCAATCAAGATTTTGGCGAGCTAACTTACGACTCAGAAACTCGCTTAGTGCGAGTTCGTACACGTGTACTAGCCTCACGAGGAGCCTTCTTTAATGGCTCACTCTTACGTACTGGCTCACTCTTACGTACTGGTCGATCACGCTTTGGTTCAGATTCGACCTTAGCCGCTGCAACCATTCGCCCAGAAGCATCGGTCGGAATATCAAGAGCTTCAAAGAAGTGAGCTGAAGAAGAGTATGTCTCTAGCGGCTCTGGCAGACCGAGTTCAAGTGTTGTATCAATCATCTTCCAGCGTGCGAGTTCATCCCAATCGACGAAAGTAACCGCGATTCCATCTGCGCCAGCCCGAGCAGTACGACCGATACGGTGGACATATGCCTTTTCATCCTCAGGGCATTGAAAGTTAATGACGTGAGTGATTCCGTCTACATCGATGCCGCGAGCTGCTACATCTGTGGCAATCAGCACATCACGCTTTCCTGATTTAAAGTCATTAAGAGCTTTTTCACGTGCACTCTGTCCTAGATCTCCGTGAATTGAAGATGCGCGGAAACCGCGCTCCATTAGATCATCAGCAGTCTTTTGAGCAGTGCGCTTTGTGCGACAGAAAACAATTGTTGGACCTCGCCCGTTAGCTTGAAGAATTCTTGCCAACATCTCGATTTTATCCATAGCGTGCGCGCGGAATACATGTTGTTTGATGCGAGCAACTACGCGACCCTCATCTTGTGAATCTTGGGTGCGGATATGAATCGGTTGATTCATAAACTTGCGAGCAAGAGCGATGATGTCACCGGGCATAGTTGCTGAGAAGAGCATCGTCTGCTGACGTGCTGGGGTAGATGAGAAAATCTTCTCGACATCTGGAAGGAATCCAAGATCAAGCATTTCGTCTGCTTCATCAAGAACAACTCGTGTCACCTTTGCAAGCTTGAGTTTTCCTTGGCGATAAAGATCGAGCAAACGTCCCGGAGTTCCGATAACAATTTCTACACCTGATTCGAGCGCCTCAATCTGTGGTTCAAATGCACGTCCACCGTAGACAGCGAGTGAGCGGATTCCACGGTTGTGAGAGAGTTCTTCAATATCTTTAGCGACCTGAACGCAGAGCTCGCGCGTTGGAACAACAATGAGTGCTTGTGGAGCGCCTTTTGCTTCGAGTGAATCCCACTCGGGATCAGAAGGTGAAATCACTCTCTCGATAACGGGAATTCCAAAGGCGAGAGTTTTTCCGGTTCCGGTCTTAGCTTGACCGATTACATCACCATCAGCAAGTGCGATGGGTAGAACCATCTCTTGGATTGCAAATGGCGCCACGAACCCGTGAAGATGTAGAGCGTCAATCGTCTCCTTGCGAAGAGGAAGCTCGGCGAAGGAGAGACTCACTTAGAGAGCGCCGAAGCCAACGCGACGTTCGACTGGCTCACCGATTTCGATATAGCCAATCTTCGCTGCGGGAACAAGAATTTCGTGACCACGAATGTCGGTCAGGCTCAACGGTGTGTTGGCTGCGAGCGCTGCAGTAACCGCGCTCTTGATCTCGGCAGGGGATGAGGGGCACTCAAAGGAGAGTTCGCTCGTGACATCTGTTACGGCGATGCGAACCTGTGAAGACTTTTCATTTTTCTTAGTGCTCATGAGGAGATTCTATTCGTTAAAGCTCAGTGCGGGGAAATCCAGAGATGCCACGCCACATAAGGTTCTCGACTAGATCCATGGCTTGTTGACGTGTGAGCTTGCTATCGCGCTCTAGCCAGTGACGTGCTGTCACTTGGGCATATCCAATCAGGCCGACCCCAAGCATCATCGCCGCCTCTTTAGGAAGTCCTGTGTCATTAGAGATTACGCCACTAACGGCTGCTGCACAGTCATAAGTCATGCGGCTTAATCTTTCGTGAACTTGCGGTTCAACACTCATATCGCTCTCAAAGAGAAGTCGGAAAGCTTCACCTTCATTTTCAATAAAAGTAAAGTAAGCAACGATTGTGGCGTGCACTCGCTGCGCATTATCTGGTGTTGATGAAATTGCTTTTTGAATTTCATATACAAGTGAATCGATATGCAAATCAAGGACAGCTAAGTAGAGATCTAACTTCGATGGAAAATGCTGGTAGAGAACTGGCTTACTTACACCTGCACGGTCAGCGATCTCATCCATTGCAGCGGAGTGATAACCGGCGGCGGTAAAGACTTCGAGCGCGGCTGTTAAAAGAATTGCTCGCCTCTCATCACGGGGGAGTCTGGCTTTATCGCCCTTTAACTGCGAACTAGCGACGTGCGAACCATTTGCATCTGTTGTACTCATTGCGCCTATCGTACCGACTCATCAGCAGGTGAGTAAAGTGGCGAGCGCTCGCGCATTACGGCAGAATCATCACATGAAGACTCCTCCACTCGTTTCCCCTGGTGCGCCTCTGACTGTTGATGAAGTTCGACGTTATAGCCGTCACCTCATCATCCCTGATGTTGCAATGGCAGGACAGCAACGAATGATGAATGCCAAAGTTCTCTGTGTTGGCGCAGGTGGACTCGGCTCTCCAGCACTTATGTATCTTGCTGCTGCCGGAATCGGAACTCTTGGAATAGTTGAGTTCGATACTGTCGATGAATCTAATTTGCAACGACAGATCATCCACGGTCAATCAGATATTGGAAAGAGTAAAGCCGAGAGTGCTCGCGAAAAAATTGCTGAGATTAATCCGTATGTCAAGGTTGTTACTCACGAAACCCGCCTTGATAATTCCAATGTTCTTGAAATTTTTGCACAGTACGACATCATCGTTGATGGAACAGATAACTTTTCTACCCGCTACCTAGTCAATGACGCATGTGTGCTTCTCAAGAAACCATATGTTTGGGGTTCCATCTATCGCTTTGATGGACAAGCAAGTGTTTTCTGGGCTGAATACGGACCTTGCTATCGATGCCTCTATCCAGAACCACCACCTCCCGGAATGGTGCCAAGTTGCGCCGAAGGCGGAGTCCTAGGTGTTCTCTGTGCGACCATCGGTTCGATTCAAACAACTGAGGCGATAAAAGTTCTCACCGGTGTGGGCGAGCCACTTATTGGTTCATTGATGATTTACGACGCTCTCGAAATGAGTTTTCGCAAGGTAAAGATTCGCAAGGATCCCAATTGCCCAATCTGCAGTGATAATCCTCGCCAGAAAGAGCTTCTTCCAGATTACGAAGCTTTCTGTGGTGTTATCTCAGAAGCAGCTCAGGAAGCAAGTACCGGTTCGACAATTACTGTTCAAGAGTTAAAGTCGAAGATTGATGGTGCCGAAAATTTCTATCTGATTGATGTACGTGAGCCAAGTGAGTTTGAGATTGTTCGAATTCCTGGTTCGCATCTGGTTCCTAAGCAAGGATTTATCGACGGAAGTGCACTAGCGGATTTGCCACAGAATAAGCCGATCATCCTGCACTGCAAGAGTGGAGTTCGTTCTGCTGAATGTCTAGCAATCTTGAAGAACGCTGGATTTGCAGATGCATCTCACGTAAGTGGCGGTGTGATTGCTTGGGCTAAGCAAATCGATACCTCGCTTCCGGTTTACTAGAGACCAACCGGATATGCAGAGCACCTATAAGGGTTATCGCGCCTTACTCGTTCATGCTCATCCCGATGATGAGACGATCAATAACGGCGCGACAATGGCGATGTATTCAGCCCTTGGTGCCGATGTCACTTTGGTGACCTGCACTCGCGGCGAAGAAGGCGAAGTATTGGTTGAAGAACACGCACATAAGGCAGCTTCGAACGATGATTTACTTGGCGAACATCGCGTTCTTGAACTTGCAGATGCGATGAAAGAGCTTGGCATTAAAGATTTTCGATTCCTTGGCGAGCCTTCTACTCAGTATCGCGATAGCGGCATGATTGGTACCGAGCCAAATGAACGTCCTGATTGTTTCTGGAAGGCAGATTTCGACACTGCCACAAATCAATTAGTTAAAGTGATTGATGAAGTGAAGCCACATGTCCTAATTACCTACGATGAGTTTGGTGGTTATGGACATCCCGATCACATTCAGGCTCATCGCATCGCTATGGCTGCGAGTGAAAAGAGTGAGTGGCAGATTTCAAAAATCTACTGGAACGTTATGCCCCGTTCGGTTATTCAAGAGGGCATCGATAAAATGAAAGAATTAGGCTCAGATTTCTTTGGAGCCGAGAGCGCAGATGATTTGCCATTTGCAAAAGATGATTCTTTCGTAACAACTCTTATCGACGGAAACTCCTATGTAGAACAGAAAATGGCAGCGATGCGCGCTCATGCCACACAAATTGCTGTTGATGGCCCATTTTTCGCGCTTTCCAACAATCTAGGTTTACAAGTGTGGGGCCACGAGTACTACACCTTAGTACGTGGAGAGAAAAGCGAACCTTTTGATAACAACGGGCGAGAGAGTGATCTCTTCGCTGGCATCACTCTATAAATGCAAATACTTATAGCGCTCTTCTTCGGATTAAGTTCTGGAACCGCATCAATCTTGTTGCATCAGAGCTTGCCACCGCTAGGACTTATTCTTGGTCTCACACTTTCATACTTTTCTATTTGGTATGTAGGGCGCTACACGGGTAAACGAATATATAAAGTGATTGCATCTTTTGCCTGGCTTGCAGTTGTGTTACGAGCCGGAACATTTGGAGTAGGCCGAGAGCTTCTGATTCAAGGTGATTCAGTAGGCGCTGCACTCATGGTTCTAGGGTTGCTGGTGCTGGCTTTGGCTATCTACCGCCGCGTCTAGCTCTTACCATCCTGGACTTTGTGACCTAACTTCAGTAACTCATCTCGAAGTCGATCACTCTCACCCCAATTACTGTTTGCCCGGGCAGCTGTTCGCAAATCAATCAAATCTTGAATCTCTCTTGTAATCTCAATAACTTTCGGAGCTCGCATTAGATCAAGTCCAAGGACTTGATCTGCATAGAGAAAAATTCCTCTTTTATCTAGTGCGCCCACGGTGGGTTCTTTCTCGATCGCACGAAGTCTTATTAGAACTTTTGGCGTATCAAGATCATTCATGAAATGAGAATGAATCTCTTCGTCGACCTTCATCTCGAGGGCGGAACCCCAAGATTGCATTTGAGAGCGCCATCTTTCCAAAGTCATGCCAGCCGCCTTCAAGGAATCCCACGTCAGGTTCATCTGCGAGCGATAGCGATTTTCGAGAAGCGCCAATCGAAGTGCCAACGGGTCAAGGCCGGCAGCGATGATTTCTTCTACAAGTACGACATTTCCGGCACTCTTTGACATCTTTCGGCCCTCAAAGAGGAGATGCTCACCATGAAGCCAATGTGCCACCACATCTTTCTTTGCTATTGAATTTGTCTGAGCACGTTCATTCTCGTGGTGCGGAAACCTCAAATCGATTCCGCCGACATGGATATCTACCTGATCTCCCAGTAGCTGAAGTGACATCGCTGTGCATTCGATATGCCAGCCAGGAAAACCAACGCCCCAGGGTGATTCCCAGACTAATTCTGTTCGCTTGGCAGAGACTTTCCATAACGCCCAGTCCGCATGAAAGCGTTTACTGCCATCATCTTCAAACTCGAAGCGATGACCGGGTTTGAGCGAATCTAATTTGTTGCCGCTGATGAATCCGTAGCCAGGGAAACTCTCGGCACTAAAGTAAACATTCTTATCAGCCCCGACATAAGCGTTACCACTGTCTATGAGATTTTTAATCGCTGCAATTATCTCATCCATTTTTTCGCTCGCACGAGGATAGAAATTTGAGGGCGTTATGTTGAGTGCGGCTAGGTCGCGGTGAAATCTTTCTTCGTACTTGCGCGCTATCTCAATTGGCGAAAGCGATTGAATTTTCGCTTCCTGCAGAACTTTGTCTCCTTCAGCATCTGCTGCAAAATTATCGTTCATATGTCCTACATCGGTAATGTTCTGTACCGTGATTACGCTCTGTCCGGTCAGGGCAAGAGTTCGCGTAATTAAATCTGTGAGCAAGAATGTGCGCATATTTCCAACATGCGCATCACGATAAACTGTGGGACCGCAAGAATAAATTCGGACAACATCGCTAGAGATGTCTCGGAGTTGGCGGGATGCACTTTCGTAAAGTTGGAGCGTTATTTCTTGTAGGTCACGTTGCTGGTCGCGGCGATTAAAGACTGGGACGATTCGAAAGAAAGCGATATCACTAGGTGAGAATGTGGCGACCGAACCATCGCGCTTAATCAGCTCATTCTCGCTCTGCAAAACTCCGAGAAGATCCCTCATCGAATCACCCTCGCGAAGGCGGATACTGACGCGTTTGCCGATTGCGCCAGCCAACTCACCAGTAAAGTCCATAGCTCAACCTTATTGGGGCGCTCTTATTCGTGCATAGCAAGCGTTGCAGGGTTAGAATTCGGCCAGGCGGCGCAGGCAGGCGTCCGAACGCTATTCGAAGGAGACCTCTCATGACTTATGTAATTGCTCAGCCTTGTGTAGATGTGAAAGATAAGTCATGTCGCGAAGAGTGTCCTGTTGATTGTATTTATGAAGGTTCTCGCATGCTTTATATCCAACCTGATGAGTGCGTTGATTGCGGCGCTTGCGAACCCGTCTGCCCGGTTGAAGCAATTTATTATGAAGATGATGTCCCAGGGCAGTGGCAGGAGTACAAGAAAGTTAATACAGAGTTTTTCATCGAGCTTGGCTCTCCTGGTGGAGCATCTAAGGTGGGCGAGACAAATACCGACCACCCAGATGTGAGCGCACTTGGCCCACAAACTTCCTGATTTTCCATGGGATGCGCTTGCTCCATATGGTGCAGTCGCAAAAGAACATCATGCAGGAATAATCGATCTCTCAGTCGGTACCCCAGTAGATCCCACTCCAGAATTTATTCAGAGCGCACTTCGTGAATCAGCTAACTCACCGAGCTACCCACTGACTGTCGGCACCCCAGAGTTACGATCTGCAATCACCGAATGGTCGAAAAAGAATCTTGGCGCTACTGGAGATTTCGCAGTACTCCCAATAATTGGCTCAAAAGAGTTTGTCGCTTGGTTGCCAACCTTTTTAACGTCAAAGAAAGTTCTCTACCCAGAAGTTGCTTATCCGACTTATCTAGTAGGAGCTCTTCTTGCTAAAGCAGAAGCAATAACGGTTGATATTGATGCGACTTCTTGGCCTAACGCGGATGTTGCCTGGGTTAACTCGCCATCAAACCCAACTGGCCGTGTGCACAGCGAAGATGAATATCGAGCTGCAATCGAATGGGCTCGTAGAAATAAAGCGGTAGTTGTATCTGATGAGTGTTACCTTGAATTTGGGAGAAGTAAAACCCCCACTTCAATATTGCAATTTACTGACGGGGATAACCAAAATATTCTGGCAGTGCACTCGCTCTCAAAGCGTTCAAATCTCGCCGGATATCGCGCTGCATTTGTAGTGGGCGATCCAAAGCTCATCACACAGATTCTTGAGGTCCGCAAACATGCGGGCATGATGGTTCCGTTGCCAGTACAGAAAGCAATGATTGCGGCTCTGGCAGATTCTGATCATGTCAGCGAACAGCGCAACCGATATAACGCCCGTAAAGAAATTCTGATCCCTGCACTCAATTCGGCAGGTTTTACCGTTGATTTCTCGGATGCAGGTCTTTATTTGTGGGCTACACGTAATACGGATTGCTGGGAATCTGTCGCTTCATTGGCAAAACTCGGAATTCTGGCAACGCCCGGAATTTTCTATGGTGAAAAAGGTGCACGACATATTCGTATTGCGATGACAGCTACAGATCAGCAAATTAACGACGCTGCGTCACGAATTATTGAGGCAGTGAAGGCGAACGCGGTATAGCTATGGCTGTCGGAATTCTGCTGGTAGGTGGTTTTGGAACACGGCTTATGCCGCTGACTTCCGAGACACCAAAACCTATGTTGCCGGTTGCTGGCATCCCTGTGACCGAACATCAAATTCGTGCAGCGAAGGCGGCCGGAGTTCATACACTGGTACTCGCAACTTCATACCTTGCAGAAGTATTTACTCCTTACTTTGGTGATGGCTCTCGTTGGGGAATAAAGATTCTCTACGCAGTCGAGAAAGAACCCCTCGGCACCGGTGGGGCTATTCGCAATGCATCGTTGCTTATAGATGTGAAAGCACTTGGAGATGAACCGATTGTGGTTTTTAATGGCGATGTTCTCAGTCGCCACTCGATTGCGCAGCAAATTCAATATCATCAGAGTAAGAGTGCCGATGTAACTATCCATTTAATTGATGTAGATGATGCCAGGGCCTTCGGATGCGTCCCGACCGATTCGCAAGGCCGCGTCACTGCATTTTTGGAGAAGATGGATAATCCTGTTACGCAATCAATTAATGCAGGTTGCTATATCTTCCATCCGCGTGTTCTGAGCGAGATTCCAGAAGGCCAAGTTGTCAGCATTGAACGTGAAACATTTCCAAAGCTCGTCCAAAGCGATCGAGCAATCTACGGATATAAGGAGCAGGCTTATTGGCTCGATGTCGGAACACCCACCGCACTCTTTAAGGGCTCACGTGATTTGATTGATGGGCAGTACCAAGCAATGGCTGGATCTCAGATAGATTCCAGCGCTCGAATCACCGGCAAGAGTTCTCTTGGTGCAGGCGTTATCGTCGGGGCCGATTGCATAATCGATGATTGCATTATTGGCGATGATGTGACGATTGGAAATGGCGCCAATTTAAGTCATTGTTTTATTGCTCATGGAAGCGTTATCGCACCTGCAACAATTTTAGAAAATTTTTATCTCTCCCCGCGTAAAAGTGAGCCAATTCCCACTTAATTGTCGATATTTACCCTCATTATCTGGTTTTTCTGGTGCTTCTAGCGGGGAGCGGGGTTGACTAAAAGGGATTACATGAGTGTAATTCGGTATGTAGCAAGGGGTGCTTCGTTGGAAGCGCCCGTAATGACTTGAGGAGATTCGACGTATGCCGATCCGCCCAGAGGGATTTTCAACTGGCAAGCCATCAGCCCCCACTGCTGGACCAACTATTCAACTCGCCAATGGCGAAAATATGGAACTTTCATGGCAGGAGCGCTCACTCTGCGCTCAGACTGATCCAGAAGCATTCTTTCCTGAGAAAGGTGGCTCTACTCGCGAAGCGAAGCGCGTCTGCCTCTCCTGCGATGTTCGCCAAGAGTGCCTTGAATACGCGCTCGCTCACGATGAGCGATTTGGTATCTGGGGCGGCCTTTCAGAGCGTGAACGCCGTCGCTTAAAGCGTCGCGCTTAAAGAGCTCTTACTCGAACGCGATTACAAAAATCGTAGAGAGTAAAGATTGTAAAGGTGCTCAATATGGCAATTAACAGAATCAGCGCTCTCTTGGTTGTTCATGATGGAGCCACTTGGTTGCCTGAAGTTGTTGCATCAATTGCTTCACAAACTTTACCTGCAGATTTAATTCTTGCAATCGACACTGGTTCAATCGATTCGTCTGCAAAACTCCTTAAGGGTGCAAAGATTCCAACCGTTACCCTCGATAGGGCAACATCTTTTGCAGAAGCAGTTAATTACGGATTATCACAACTTCCTGCACCCATTAACGGTGTCGATGAATGGCTCTGGATTCTTCACGATGATTGTTCTTTAGATTCTCGTGCCCTAGAAGAATTAATCAACGGTGTATCTGAACGACCTAACATCGCGATGGTTGGTCCAAAACTTCTTGGATGGCACGATCGAACTCACCTTCTTGAAGCCGGCATAAGTATTGCGACCAATGGATCGCGTTGGACCGGTCTTGAACCACACGAATACGATCAAGGTCAACATGATGGTATTCATGAAGTCCTTGCAGTTAGTACTGCAGGTGCACTGATTCGACGAGAAGTTTTTGAAGAGCTTGGTGGGTTCGATACAAATCTAGAACTCTTTAGAGATGACGTTGATTTTGGTTGGCGCATTCATACCGCCGGTCACTCTGCCCTAGTAGTTACCTCAGCTATTGGGTATCACGCACAAGCCGCAGCGACAGAGCGGAGAGAGATTGATATCGCAGGAGCGCCCCTTCATCGTCCTCTACTTCTTGATCGGCGAAATGCTGCGTATGTACTGCTAGCCAATTCATCATGGTGGAAGCTGCCATTACTCGCAATTCAATTGTTAAGTGGGGCGCTCATCAGATCTGTAGCGTTTCTTTTTGCCAAGCTACCGGGATATGCGAGCGATGAAATTCTGGCGATTGCTTCATTGTTGATTCATCCCGGTGAGTTGTTAGCTGCCCGAAAGAAACGACGAAGTCAGAGATTAGTTTCATCAAGTATCGTCTCGCGATTTATTCCATCGCGCTGGGATCAACTTCGTACTGGCACTAGCCGCGTCTTCGAAAGAATTCGTGAACGTATATTGCCTGAAGATAGCAATAATGATTTCAGCGTAATGAGTGATTTAGAAATTTTGGAAGAGGATGAAGAAATTCTTCAGCCGTTAGCAAGAAAATCATGGCGATCTCTCTTTTTCAAGCCACTTGTTTTTGCATTCACTTTTTTGACGATTCTCGTTATTGTTTGGATGCGCTATCGATTCGGCACAATCTCAGGTGGCGCACTTGCAATTTCTCAAGATGGCGCCTCAGAGCTTTGGAGATTCTACGTTGAGAGTTGGCACTCAGTTGGTATGGGAAGTGGAATCGAAGCTCCATCATGGATCTTTCTTTTAGCACTTTTATCAACCGCAACTTTTGGAAATGTCGCATTGGCTATTGGCTTGATTTTCTTTGCTGCGCCTTTCTTGGCGTTATGGAGTGCCCATTCATATCTGAAAGGATTAACATCAAATTCGGTTCTTTCGGCAGCAATGGCTTTTCTCTATGCGCTTTCCCCAGTAATGATTGCCTCAATAAATGGAGGACGCCTTGGGGTTCTAGTTTTGATTGTTCTTCTTCCATTGTTATTGAGAATCTGGGGAAGCTGGGATCACATCGAAGAGCGATCCCTGCGCAGTATTTTCACAGTTATTCTTTTTCTCTGGGTGATTCTGGCCTTTAATCCTTCACTCTTCATTCCGCTTGCAATCTTTACAGTTATTTACATTGCTAAGGATTTCATTTACTTTGCCAAGAATCCGAGAGATCCAATGTTTATAGCTCGTGCCCTGCGACGCTTGCTACTTATTCTGACTCCATTACTCATGCTAGCCCCGAGTTCGTTGGAGTTTTTCATTAATCCCAGCCAGCTCCTCATTGATATCGGAATTCCGCAGGATGGCGGCGGTGCCAATCTTGCGCTACTGGCAAACCCTGGAGGACTCGGTTCACTTCCGTGGTGGGCAATTAGTCCTATCTCGCTTTTATTGCTTGTGACATATTTTTCAATATCACAGGCCCGTAAGTATTCTGCTTTGGGTATCTCTTTTCTGCTCTTAGGAACTTTGCTCGCTGCAATTCGAGTTACAGGAAATGGATCATCTGCAACACAACAGTTCTTTAGCGGAGCATTTATTACCATCGCCAGCCTTCTTGCTGTCATTGCTGCAACGATTGCATTTGATGGTGTGAAGGCTCGCTTGGAGAATACTCGCCTCAGCTATCAACACTTTATTGTCGCGTCGGTTCTATTGATTTCGCTCTCTTATTGCGTTACATCTTCGCTCTGGATTTTTACAGCAAGTGCCAACTCTCCTTTAAAACACACTTCAGAAGTGGTGCTACCGGCTTATCTCACTGTTGAAGAGGATGCAAAAACACTCGTCATTCGCCCTCTTACCAATAATGGACACACATCATTGGCATACGCAATTTCTCGCGGGGAAGGGATGAAATTAGGTGAGGCAGATATAGCCACCACTTTGAGTGAATCACTTACCGCTGCGGTTGAAGGCCTCATTGATAACACTGGCGTTACAAGCAGCAAGGTTTTTGCTGCACATGGCGTTAAGTATGTATTTGTAAAGAAGAATGCTAATAAAGAGCTTATCCAAATAATTGACGGTCTTGGCGGATTCAGTCGTGCTTCATCAACACAAGAAGGAACAGTCTGGAAAGTAAATGAACCAACTGGACGATTCCTCTTTACTGATTTTTCTGGCAAGGTGACTGTTTTGGATTCTGCGCTAGGAACTGTAAATGCGCCTGGATTTGGAACCATTACTCTTACCGAGAATTTCAGCAATTCGTGGCAAGCCCTAGCTGAAGGTGTCCCGCTTGAGCGTGCAGCAAATCAATATGGGCTTCCACAATTTAAGGTGTTAGAGGCAGGCGAAATCAATTTCTTACATGATGGCACTGGTCGTCGTGCCTGGATCTCCCTTTTCTTAATCGTCCTTGTGACATCGGTTGTGATGGCACTTCCTTCGGGACGTCGACGTCGTGAAATGTTGGATCGAGAACTATCATGATAAGAAATAGGAACATTCAGCTATTTGCCGCACTTATAGTCGTTATTCTCACTGTTAATTTACTCTCCTTCACAACGAACAAAGTTGCATATACTGAAAGCTATCCTGCAGTTGTATGTCCGGCTGATAGCGAGAATGAAGATTCGTTTATCTCGCTTGCATCTTCAAAGGCTTTGGTTCGAAAATCTGGAACATCAACAATGACATTTAAAGAATCAGGAAATAGTCGCCTTGCTGGTGGTGAGCAGGCAATCATTGTTGATTCGCAGGCAGTAACTCCCATCTCATGGCAGACACGTCCGGGCATTTGGGCGGGAGCTGTAACCTGCTTAGCCCCAATTACATCTCAATGGTTCGTAGGTGGCAGCGCAGATGTAACCTCGAAGGGACGGCTGACGCTCGTCAACAGTGGGCTTGGTCGCGCTCTTGTTGCAGTATCAATATTCACTGAGGCGGGATCTCAAATTGAACAGGTAATCCCAGTTAAGGCCAACTCAGTAAAGAGTTTGCGCCTTTCCTATCTGGCACCTGGCTCGCGCGCCTTGGTAATCAATGTAGTTTCACAATCGGGTCGAGTTAATGCCTTCTTGGTTGATGAAAGAGGTCGAGGTCTGCAAACTCTAGGTGGAGATTCTGTAAACTCAATATCATCGCCATTGCGTTCTCTAGTCATTCCGGCAATTCCGCATCTCACAACAAGAGCCTCAAGCCAGCAACATATCCTCCGCCTAATGGTGCCAGGAGATGTTGGGGTGGAACTTAAGGCAAATGTTGTTTCTGCAGATGAATCATTTGCTCCCGTAGGAATTGATGGCCGCTTTATTGCTCCAGGCAAGGTCGTGGATCTCCCATTAAATGTGCTTACATCCAGCCCTCGCTTTGCCCTTCAACTCAGTGCAGATCGCCCTATCATCGCCGCAGTTTTCTCAAAAACGCTAGTTGCTAATAAGTCAGATTTTCTTTGGAGTACTCCAGTTCCCGAACTCCAAGCTAGCGCTTTTTCTGTAACGGGCACTTCGCCACTGCTGGTGTTAACTGGCGAAAAGATTTCAGTGGATTTGGAGATTGGCGCTCCGAAGGGGAAGATTTTCAAAGTTGAACTCCGCGGCTCCGGGCTAATCACTTATCAAG
>JBIKSV010000066.1:0-6666 GCA_044348425.1 Candidatus Planktophila sp.
CCCTCAGCCGCCTAGCAAGCAGAGAATCCTCATTGATCGTCCCAAGTAGCGCATCGGCCAGGGTTTCTGGTATTTCGAATTCCATGTGTTCTTTTATTCTTTCACTCTTTTTCATATATGGGCACAACAAATATTAAGCGAGCCTCACGAATTTATTGAGAGCAAATCAATTTTGATCGCATACGTTCCTCAAACTGCTCTTTATTAATAATCATTCTTTCATATCTGCCTCGCGAAATGACGTCAACCTCATCGTGAGCCTCGACCTCGAATATAAGTTTACTTCCCTGAACGCAAATAAGCTCGATATTTGCAGTGACCGTTACTTTAAGCAACGCTCAAAAAAAACCCCCACCATTTCTGATGAGGGTTTGCTTTTCTGGTGGGCCCACCAGGACTTGAACCTGGGACCAAAGGATTATGAGAGCAGACATCCAAGGTAGACCCTTATAAAAAGGGGGTCTGCGGGTGGTCAGTGTCGGTGTATAAGCAAATGTGTAAGTAAATTCATGGATTAAAAAGAAGTACTGGCTCACTCTTTGGTTTTCAAAACCAAAGGAATTTTGGAGCAACCATCTAACACTTCGTTGCTCCAAAATGGATTTACCTACAAAACCTTTAGATGCTGACTAATCCGATTTAATAGATCAGGAAAATTTGGCTGGCCTTTGTAATATAGGCTAGTTACTTTTTGATATTCTGATTCAAACAACTTTCGGTCTTCCGAATCACTCAGAAGAAAAGCTGGGTTTTGAGAAATGATTAAGTTATCGGACTTGGGAAAACGCTCTACCTTCCTAGTCTGATACCTATCAGTCTTAATAAATTCCAACACTGATGGATAATCCAATAAGCAATATACGTCGTAGTAATGCCTTAGGAAGTTCTTAGGAAATCCTTTGCCATCTTTGTATTGGCGATACTTCGTAGAGATGGTTTGCAGTTTTTCCACAAAAGTATATTCAGGCAAGTAACACAAGACATTTTTGGCTCTATTGTCATCAATGTCTTTGACGTACTTAATTGCATAATCGTATGCCCATGATGAAATATCTACCGGCTGATTGGGTGCCGTATCGTCAAAGCCTAACTCTAATAAAACACCATCCTTTAAACCACCCAACGATGGCATTATTGATTGGTAATTTAAGCGGACCCCACCACTGCGCATTTTTTCTGAGTCATCAAATGCATGATCTCGCACAACATCTTGTATACCAAGAATCTTCAACTCACTGGCAACCCAATCGTAAAAAGCAGATCGAGATTTTATATGCGCTTCTTTATCTTGATTTTTGCCAGTCTTAACATCCAAGCCTGCTGGCGGCTCAATGCGGATATCAATATCTTCGGAAAAGCGATGAATGAGTCCAAACCCCTTGGATAATGAAGTTCCACCCTTCAATTCAAATGTAAATCCTTGTTGCTGCAATCCCCAAAGGCAATGCATGATCCAATAATCCTTTTCAACCAATGTGGGATCAATACCCATATTGTCTGATACAGCAGCAATCAGATCTCTGAAATCTTTGTGGTCATGCAAAAGCATTAAACACTCGCTCTCTGCGTGTCACGCAACCAAGACGAAACCCGCTTCTTCGTTCTTCCTGCCCCATAAGCACTAACTGTTTTTTGTAATATAGAAGTTTCAAACTTATTTAACTGCTTCTCTGCCTTAGCCAATACATCATCTTTATTCTCGGCAAGCGAATCTAGGTTATTCAATAGATCCACCAATAAGAATTCTTTATCCAGCTTTTTTGGAAAGCGCGGTTTTACCCGAAATTCAAAACTTCTATTACCTAATTTAAAGACGCCATGGCGTTTATGGTTATACACCACAGTCTTGTTATAGAGCTGAGTTGTTCCCAAGCCCAGTGAGTTATAGCTATTAGGCGAGAGCAGCAAAAAGTCTTGGTCTTTTAGAAAAGCCTCTACTAAATCTTCGTCTTTTGGAGGCACTCTGCCAAAAGCGGAGGACTTAGGTGCGTAATACAGCCCTTGCGCCAGCTTTTCTAAATCACCCGCATCAACCAATTGTTTTAAATGACGGTCAACTGCATTGGAGTCACCTAAAAGATCCTCTCTTCTATAGACATGACCCCCTTTAAGGTGCGAGCGAAGTCTCCCCAATGCGCTATTGCGCACTTCGGGCGATGTACTTAAGGATGGTTTTACTGGCTCTTTTTGCATGATTTTTTATTGAAATTTCATGCATATTAGCATAGGTAAGCGATCTTAACAAGCGTTACTTAAAGTAACGCTCTCGCGTAATCTTCATAGAATTCCACTAAAAGAGGATCGCATGAAAACCACCCGTTTAGAGCTCTTTGAACAAGTTTGGGTCACACCCATGACTAAGCTTGCTAAAAATTTTGGTTGCAGCGATGTTGGGCTTCGTAAAGCTTGTATTAAGTTTGAGATTCCGCTGCCGCCACAGGGTCATTGGCAAAAACTACTTTACGGCAAAGGCTTTGCAAAACCTGAAATTCCAAGACCCAAATACAACCCCGAAATTGAAATTAATCCCGTAGCTGTCAAGGTCGCGAAAGAGGCACATCAACGTGATAAGGCCATAGAGGAGGCCTTAGAAAAATCGCCAGAGCAAAAACTAAAACCTCTTAAAGATCTAACTAAGTTGCATCCACTCACCAAGAACATCTACGACTTAGCAACACGCTATCAACAGGCTATTGAAAAGCATCGTAAAAATGGCAACTCACGTTACAGATCTTTAGATGACGATATGCCATACGAGGATAAAGGACGATTTCATTATCGGCCCTCAGATGGGTGCATTCCCATTTGCGCATCCTTTTCCACAATGTTTCAAAGTCTAAAAATCCTAGATCCAATTCTTAAAGCCTTGGCTGATGAAGGGTACATATTCTTATTTGAGGAAAAAGATCGTTATAGACAGAAAGAATTCGCTATAGAAAAGGATGGCGAAAAGATGTATATCAATATTAGAGAGGGTTATTCGAAAACCAGCTTGTCAATCAAGAGTCAAAAGTTGCTTGAGAAGCTTGACGTTTATAGCGGCGACTACAGAAATTATCCCAATGGCGTTATTTACTTTGAGATTAAGCATGAGTTTAAATATTACCCTGAGATATTCAAGGACCAAAAACGCATCAAACTAGAGCAGCAAATGGATTTGGTTCTGAACTATCTTTTAGAAGCGCCAAGTGACATAAAAGCTGAACGGGAACGTCGATACAGGGAGCAAGTTGAATACGAGCGCAAAAAAGCCATAAGAATTCATAATGAAAACATAGTTACAAGTCAACACGCTCAACTTGATAAAGCCCTTCTAGAATCAAAACTTACTCAAGAGCTACGCGAGTTAGAAAACTATCTAATTAGCATTGAAGCTGCCACCAATGATTTCTCAGATCAAGAAAAGAGATACGCAGAACATTGGCTCAATATTGTTCGACACTTTGCAGAAGAAAAGCATCCCCTGAAGAAAAGGGTAAATTTATTCAAGAAGCTTGCAACTGAACTAGAAGATCCATACAAGTACTACTGGGCCAAGGAAGAGAAAAGCTATGTGGGAATTACTGAGGATGAGGATGCCGATGAAGAAGATTACTAATTTCAGGTTCAGTTAAATGTACTAATAGTTAAGATGCCCAAGTCAGAGCCATATATCTATTGGGGCCTAGCGGTGATATTTGCTACACACCGACTACACATTAACGAAAAATGACCTAGCGCTCTCACGCTAAGTCATTGATATTGCTGGTGGGCCCACCAGGACTTGAACCTGGGACCAAAGGATTATGAGTCCTCTGCTCTAACCAACTGAGCTATGGGCCCTAATCTGTCATTGTAATTGAACGCTTACTGATCCTTGCCTGCTAGATGCTTAGGATGGTTTCATTTTAACTTATTTAGATATACATTATTATATGTATATCTTATAGGAGAAAATTCATGATCGTATCCAAATGGGGCAACAGCTTAGCCATCCGACTGCCCTCACAGGTTGTGGAGCATCTCAAGCTGAAGGAAGGGGATGATATTGAAATTCATGTCGCCGATAAAAAACATTTTCAAGTGAAAAAGAAACCATCTCTGCAAGAGAGGATTGAAGGTTTGCGAAAATTCCGTGGACGCATGCCCGCCGATTTTCACTTTGATCGATCTGAATTGAATGAACGCTAAAAAGATATTCTTTGATACCAATACCCTGCTTTACCTTCTTTCCTCGGATGAGGATAAGTCAAATTGGGTCAGCCGCAATCTACAAAAATCCAATGTAATCAGCGTTCAGGTACTGAATGAGTTCACGTCAGCAAGCCTGAGAAAAATTAAGCTAACGCACGCCGAGCTTGACTCGTTTTTAGATCTATTTACTTCGACATTTAATGTTCGGTCGCTTGACCTAGAGACATTCGAGATTGGCCTAATGGTATCCAGAAGATATGGATACCAGCACTTCGATTCGATGATTATTGCTGCTGCGCTACAGGCGGGATGTGAGCGGCTGTACTCAGAAGACATGCAACACCGACAAACCATCGACAAACGACTGCAGATCGTGAATCCTTTTATTTAAGGACTCACGATAGCAGTTCGATTGCTCAATCCTCTTCGAGGAAAGTCTTGAGCTTGTCGCTGCGGCTAGGGTGACGCATCTTTCTCAAAGCCTTGGCTTCAATCTGACGGATGCGCTCACGAGTAACGTCAAACTGTTTACCCACTTCTTCGAGGGTATGGTCTGTGCTCATTTCTACACCGAAGCGCATACGCAGTACTTTGGCTTCGCGCGGCGTTAATGAATCGAGCACATCCTTAACGACGTCGCGCATGGATTCATGCAAAGCCGCTTCGGCTGGAGCCAAGGTGTTACCGTCTTCAATGAAGTCGCCTAAATGGGAATCTTCATCATCGCCAATCGGTGTTTCCATCGAGATAGGCTCTTTGGCAATCTTCATGATCTTACGGATTTTGTCTTCCGGAATCTCCATCTTTAATGCCAAGGTTGCCGCATCAGGCTCGTGTCCGGTCTCTTGCAAGATCTGACGGCTAATCCGGTTCATCTTATTGATGGTTTCAATCATGTGGACCGGAATACGAATCGTGCGGGCCTGATCCGCAATCGAGCGGGTAATGGCCTGACGAATCCACCAGGTTGCATAGGTAGAGAACTTATAGCCGCGTCGATACTCAAACTTATCCACTGCTTTCATGAGGCCAATGTTGCCTTCTTGAATCAAATCGAGGAACTGCAAGCCGCGGTTGGTGTATTTCTTGGCAATCGAGATCACCAAACGCAAGTTGGCAACGGTCATCTCCCGCTTGGCTTCACGTGCGCGCTTCTCGCCTGCAATCATTTGCTTGTTCACTTCTTTCAATTCAGGCAAAGGTAAAACAACCCTGGTCTGAATATCAATCAGCTTTTGTTGCAGTTCTTGAATCGCAGGAACATTACGCTCTAAGAGTGCACTGTAGGACTTATTGTCTTTCAATAAATTGGCGGTCCACTTCAAATTCATGGACATCTTCGGGAAGTCTTTTAATACTTCACCACGTGGTACGCCAATTTTGTCGACCAATAAGCTAACAATGCCACGCTCGAGTTTCCATACTTGATCCACTTGGGAACGCATGGTGTCGCACAGCTTCTCAACGCTCTTCGCTGTCAAACGGAAGCCGAGCAATTCATTGCGAATGGCTTCTTGTGCCTTGATGTATCCAGGGCAGTTGTATCCATCCCGATCATAGGCACGGCGCATCTTGTCAGCCTGGGTACGAATGATGGCAAATTTCTCTAAAGAAATCTGCTTGAGCTCTTCGAGTTGCTTGGCACTCGCTGTGCTTGAACCACCACCGCCGCCACCAGAATCCTCTTCACCGCCATCGTCATCGCCCTCTACTGCGTCTAGGTCTTCTTCTGGCTCATCGGGTCCGAGCTGAATATCTTCAGCATTGGGATCAACTAAACCATCGACAAACTGATCAATCTCCATTTCGCCCGAAACAATTTTGTCAGCGTTACCAATGATTTCAGCAATGGTGACCGGACATGCGGAAAGCGCCATCACCATATCTTTGAGGCCTGCCTCAATTTTCTTGGCAATTACAATCTCGCCCTCACGGGTCAAGAGATCTACCGTTCCCATCTCGCGCATATACATGCGCACAGGGTCAGTCGTTCGGCCAAACTCCGAGTCAACGGTTGATAGCGCAGCTTCAGCTTCTTCTTCCGCCTCTTCATCGGATGCACCTGAAATACCATTCTCATTGAGGAGGAGGGTTTCTGCATCAGGGGCTTGCTCGTATACGGTAATGCCAATGTCATTGAGCAAACCAATTAAGGTCTCGAGCGCATCCGCATCCGACAATTCGTCGGACATCACGTCATTCATTTCGCCGTGGGTTAAATAGCCCTTCGACTTACCCATCTTAATCAGGGTTTTCAGGCGTGCGCGACGTAACTCTTGCTGCTCTTCCGAGCCTAACTGTTGTGCTGCAAATTCTTTTAAGAGAGCCTTCTCTTTGGCTTTACGGTCGCGGGCTTTTTGCCGATCGGTGCGATTGTCTTCGCCAGATTCAGCAGCTGGGACTTCGGCTTTGGCTTTGCGTCCTTTGGTTTTTTTACCCTCTTCTAGGCCTCCGTCTTGCAATGCCTCAGCAGGTGCAGTCGCTTTGGACTTG
>JBIKSV010000041.1:0-9695 GCA_044348425.1 Candidatus Planktophila sp.
ATGCGGTCTGGATCGTTGCGGCGGTTCTTCTTAGTGATGTAGTTACGCTCTTTGCAATCTACGCATGCCATGGTGATCTTCGGACGTACATCCGCGCTCTTACTTGCCATGGTCTTACTCCTTCGTAATTGGTGGGCTCAGGTTACCTGAGGCCACACTTTTGGGCAAAACTGCGCACATTACGCACGCTTTACTGCTGACCTACTCGTAGCGGAGGCGGGATTTGAACCCACGACACAGCGATTATGAGCCGCTTGCTCTACCAAGCTGAGCTACCCCGCCTTGGATTATCAAAGTCATATAACCCTTGGTCATTGACTCTAACAACTATTCAATTGTGACTTGCGAGCCCCCCACCGGAATCGAACCGGTGACCTTTTCCTTACCATGGAAACGCTCTACCGACTGAGCTAGGGGGGCAGTGGTAGAGGATGCAGTCTAAAGGGCAGGGCGTGAAATTAAAAATCAGCTTTTTAAGGCTAAAGATTGAGCAATTATCCCTTTGTTGAGCCGACTGTTAAGCCAGAGACAAACTGCTTGCGCAGAACCATAAAGACTATGAGCGTTGGCAGAGCTGCAACAATCGCTCCAGCAGCAAGAAGATTAAAGTCAGTAACAAACTCACCTTGCAGACGAGCAAGTGCTGAAGTGATTGGTCGCTTGGAATCTGACTTCATCAATACCAGCGCCCAGAAGAAGTCGTTATAGATCCAGGTGGACATAAGAACGGCCAAAGAAGCTAGCGGTGGGCGAAGCAAAGGCAAAATAATCTTTGTGTAGTGAATCCAGACTGAAGCGCCATCAACCATCGCTGATTCGCTAATCTCTTTCGGAATAGTTTTCAAAAATGAAGAAAGAACGAAGGTAGCAAAACCCAATTGGAATGCCACGTGAATAAGTACGACTCCGGCAATGCTGTCATATAACAGTGCGCGATTACCGAAGAAATCACCAATTGCTAAGTACATCTTAAAGAGCGGGATAAAGACCAGCTGCTGTGGGAGCAGATTGCCTGCTGTGAAGAAAAGTAGTAGCGCTACATTGAATTTAAATGAGTAACGCGAAACAACGAAGGCGATAAGAGAACCAAAGCCGAGAGTCAAAACAACTGCTGGGATAGTGATCAGCATTGAGTTTGTCAGATACATCGGAAGCTTCATTAAACGAATCGCATTGAAGTAATTATCAAAGTTGAGAGTATTCGGAACAGAGAAAACGCCGTTGGCAATTACATCGTTATAAGGACGGAGCGAGCTCCACACGGTCCATGCAATTGGAAAGAGCCAGAGGATTGCAAAGAATCCGATGAAGGCCGAGATGAATCGATCTTTGGTCTTCTGTGAATCCTTATATTTTGGCTGCGGCGCGAGAGTTGTCATTACTTAACATCCTCCGCGAAACTCTGCTTTAGGTAAGAAATCATTGGACCAATACAGAGCGCGAAGAGAATCACTGCGTAGGCAGCGCCCTTCATCGACATTCCTCCGCCAGAGATATTCTGGAATACCAAAATACCCAGAATTGGCCAGCCAGTACTAGATCCGTAGATCATGTAGACAATGTCGAATGCTCGCAGCGAGTCAATAACGGTGATAACGATAATAATGATGTTTACAGGCTTCATCGTTGGCAGAATAACCTTGCGGAAAGTTTGCCATTCGGTTGCGCCATCAATAGCTGATGCTTCCTTGAGAGATGGATCAACTGACTTTAGCCCTGATAAATAGAGAAGCATGATGTAACCGATATGGCGCCAAGAAGCGATACCAAGGATTACATAGGTGTTGATGTCGTAGTTTCCATAAATTGAAATCGGGTTTGATATATCTCGGCCCAAAATACCTTGTACAAAACCGCCTGGCTGCAACATAAAGTTCCAGATGATTCCGGTAACAGCGAGTGAGAGAACTACAGGGACGAAGAAGGCTGATTCATAGAAACGGTGGCCGCGAATTTGGCGGTCAATTTGGTAGGCAAGAAGTATGCCAAGGGGGGTCGCAATAAGACCGAACCAGAGCAACCAAATAATGTTGTGCCAGATTGCATCCCAGAAGACTGGAGTACCAGTGAGAATGTTGTTGTAATTCTGGAAGCCCGCCCACTTGATATCTGAGATGCGGATACCGGTCCAGAATGTAAAGGAGAGTCCGATTGTTCCAACGGCCGGAACCCACACAAGAAGAATATGAAATGCAGTTGGAATTCCAACGAATGCTGAAAGTGTTAATCGATCTTTGCGAGAAAATGAACGACGGCGACGAACTGTTAGGTCCGTCGCCGTCGTTGTCATAATGTTTATCCTACCTTAAAACTCAAAAACTAATTACTAGTTAGAGAGCTGGTAGTGCATCCCATTGTTCCTGAACGCCTTCAAGGATCTTATTAATATCCTTTGGAGCGCGTAGGAAGTTTTGGATAGCTGGTGCAACAACTGGGTTCGCGAAATCTTGACGTGTGTCACGATCAAGGAACTGAGTGATGTACTTCGCTTCAGCCATAACAGCAAGCTGCTGCTTCTGGAATGGGTCGTAGCTTGAAGTATCTTGTCCGCTGTTTGCAGATGTGAATGTGTTGCCTGAATCAAGACGTGCCTGCATACCTTCTGCAGATGCAAGCCACTTAACAAGCTCTTTTCCACCTTCTGGGTTTTCACCATTAGCAGCAACGCAGAGACCATCGATAGGTGCATCGATTGTGTCGCGACCGTGCTCTGGGTTGATTTCTGGGAATGGAACGATCCATAGATCGTCATAGTCAGCCTGTGACAGAGTCTTGAAGTCACCTGAGAACCATGAGCCCATCATCATTGCACCGCACTTCTTCTGGAGTAGAAGATCGCGCATGCCTTCCCATGAAATATCGAGAACGTTTGTGTTCATGTAAGGAATCATCATCTCGAAGTACTTGAAGACTTCTGCAACCTTCGCATCTGTCCACTTTTCCTTACCTGCAAGAAGATCAACGTGGAACTGGTATCCGTTGATACGAGCATTGAGAATATCGAAAGTTCCCATTGCTTCCCAGCCACCCTTGTCGCCAAGTGCGTAGCCAATGAGGCCTGCCTTCTTTGTTGCTTCTAGCATCTTCATGAAATCATCCCAAGTAGCGATGTTCTCTGGATCTAGACCAAGCTCAGTCATTGTTGACTTACGATAGTGAAGTCCCCATGGGTACCAAGATGTTGGAAGGAAGTACTGCTTTCCATCTGAACCTGTTGATGCAATCTTGTAAGACTCAGCGAACTGATCTCCGATTTCATCCCAGACGCTTGAAACATCTTCTAGCAAACCTTGGTCTGCGTAGAACTGCATGCGGTATCCGGCCATCCAGTCAAAGCCGTCATCAGGTGTTCCCTGAAGGTACTGTGAGAGGTTGTCCTGGAACGCATTTGCGTCGTTCATGTTGAGAGTTACTTCGTTGCCAGTTGCTTCTTGGAATGCTGCTGCAACTGCTTCGTGCCACTGAACTGAAGATTCTTCAAGTCCACGGCCGCCCCACTTCATTGGGCCAACTGCATCGCTTCCACAGCTTGTGAGCAGAGTTGAACCTGCTGCGATTCCTAAACCACCAACTGCAGCGCCCTTGAGCACCGTGCGGCGGGAAATGCCATTATTTTGATCTGACATCATCGTCCTTTTCTATTAAGTAGTTCATGCCTTCGAAGGTCATTGGGTTTTGAGGGGACAATTCCCTTGGACGGGCGTAAATGTACGCCTGAGTAGTATTAATTGGTAGGAAAACATGTAACGAAAAGGTCACGAAATACGCTCGAATTGGTCAAATTTGCGGAATTTGCAGCCTTTTTCCAGCCATTTGGGCAGATTGATGGGCCCATACCCCTGGGGTGGTAAATCGGGCCGCATCGATGACATCCATGGGGGCTTTTCGCTCGCCCACGGCATCCATCACAAAATCATCGACCATGAATTGGTGAGAACCGCCATGGCCATTTGAGAGGCCAAGGAATTCCTTCGGTAGTTGCGAGCGATCATGCACACGAGCAAAACCGCCATCCCACAAATTGGGAGGAACATAATCGGGCTTGAGTGAATGAGGATTCTCTACATCTGAAAAAGTTCCAACCTCGTCAGTAACGATATCGAAACTATTTTTTGTAGCCCATGATGCATATCCAACTTGTTGCTCGAATGATCCTTCTGTTCCAAAAATACTCATTCGAACTGTTGATTCAAGTGGAGCTGTGCCTACTCGCCTTAGCTCAGCAATGCGCATTACTCCGCCATCGCTGGTTTCAAATAAAGCTATCTGATTGCTCTGCTTGTTCTTCCACATACTTACATCAGCATCGAATATTCCATCATTAGCTGTGTCATCAAGACCAATACAAGTCACTGAAGTTGCTTGGGCGCCAGTGACTGAAAGAATTGTGCTGACAGAATGTGTCGAGTACAACATCGGAGGAAAACTTGCAGTTGATTTCCAACTATCTCCACCGTTGGCGGCATAAGCATCACTAAATCCATGTGACATATCATGGAGATATTCACCTTCGCCGTAGACAAATTTTCCGATTTCGCCTTGCTTAAACTTATTGCGAGAGAAAACGACAGCGGGATAATAGAAACTTGTCTCTGCCATGAAATAAGTCAGTTTGGTTCGTTTTGCTGCTGCTATAAGTTGCGTGATCTCATCCTGGGTGATTCCCATAGGAACCGCTGTATAGACATGGCGCCCGTTTTCAAGTGCTTCAAGTGCAATCTGCGCATGAGTCCACCGCGGTGTAAAAATTGCTACAGCATCAAAATCGCTCTTCCAAAGCTCGGCAAGACTGGCAAAAGTCTGATTTATTGAAAACTTTGCCGCAACACTTGCCCGTCTTTCATCATTGAGCTCTACCAACCCAACCTCTTCAACAAATGGGTGGGCTTGAAACAAATGAATGAAGGAAGAGGAAAACTGGCCACCGCCAATAACTGCAACCTTCAACTTTTTCATCTGCACTATTTCTGCCTCTCTTTAACTTAGAGTTTTAGCAGGTGCAACGTTCTGATTCAGATACACCAGCGAGCGCTTCCTCGATATGTTCACCGCAGCCTGACCAGGTGTATTTCTTACAGCTTTGGCAGATAACCTTTGAGCACATAATTTATCCTTTGGTCTAATTTGTTTTCCTTAAAAATCTAATGCGCAATATATCTGAGTATCCCAACTTATTTGCGGCGAAAAGCTCGTTTGATTCTTTTAAAAAGTGTGGTGGTCTGATCCACAGGTGATACCGCGAAGACTTTGGCAGATCCTGGCTCATCTGGCGTTAACACATCCGTCAATGTTGGAGAAGTGTGGTCGAGCGAATCTGCGATAACTCCGATATTTGCCACAATCGAGAGGCCCTTCACAATCTGGTCCTGATCGACGCTATCACCATCTTCGATTAGTGCCTCAGAGAGGTGAGAGCCAGCTTCGCGAGCATCATCAGAAGGTGTGGTCGCAGCATCTCTAATGTCTTCGGGATTATCGATATGAGCTGCAACCGCGTAGCTTGCAGCAGATAGTGCTACCGCAACATCTTTCTTCACTGAATCTGGGATTCCACTTTCTAATACTGAATCGTAAAGAGTGCGTGCAATTGCCCTGACTTGTACGACCGTGTGCTCGACAGCAAGACCTTCGACATAAATCTCCTCTGCCGCATCACGCGTCCCGGTCCTAATCCATCTGGCATAACCTTTCGCTTCGACAGATTGAGCGCGAATTGCTGGAATCTCCTCAACTAGTAAACGACCACGAGTAAGCCAATCTGCTGCATCTTTCTGTTGGTATCCAGCGGCCACGCCTTCAGACATTTCTGCGAGAAGTTGCGCAGCTTTTCGTCCCACTCGATTGATTTGTTCGACTGCTCTATCAATTGGTGTCTTGGGATGAGAGAAGTATGAGAAAGCAATAGCCACGCCTGCGCCTATGAGTGTTGAACCAAGCCTGTGTAAGGCTGTACTTTCAGAGAGTCCCGGGCCAATAACAATCAGCGCTGTCACCGGAACATTAACTGATGCAACATCTCCTAGATGTAACGCGCGCGCGACAATTGCGCAGATGAAAATGGTGGCTCCGATTGCAATAAATCCAAAGTCAAACAGTGCGACAGTTGCTAGGGCAACTCCTGCGCCGATCGCTGTTCCGACAATCTGACCAAATGCTTCACGCAAGGATTTATGGAGAGAAATTCGGATGCTTAAAGTGCAGACAATCGCTGCAACCAGGCCTCCCCCATCAAAGGCTAAGTCGCCTACTACCCAGGCAAAAGCTCCGGCCATTGCCGCTACCGAAATCTGACGAATCCAATATCTACGCAAATAGATGGCACGCCAAAACTTTTTTAACATTACTTCTCTTCTAAAATGAGTGAGACTGAGTTGATGCACCAGCGTTGATCAGTGGGAACGTCATAACCTTCACCCTCGAAAACATGCCCCAGGTGTGAATCGCATTTTCCGCATCGAACTTCTGTGCGCACTCGCATTCCGAGTGATCGGTCCTCTAGTAAACGAACTGAGTCTTCGGCCTTTGGGGCATAGAAAGATGGCCAACCACAACCAGAGTGAAATTTAGTTTCAGATTTAAAGAGTTCATTGCCGCATGCCTTGCAGCGGTATGAACCAACCTTGTCGCTATCAGTGTATTCGCCGGTAAAGGGGCGTTCAGTAGCCCCTTTGCGAAGAACTTCATAAGAGAGTGGATCGAGAGTCGCTTTTAACGCTGCCTCATCAAGGTTTGCTGGGTTTGCAATATCGGACATCGGCGATTCCTCTAATTCTCTTTATATCTCTTATTTTATATGTGCCATAGTACCCAATCGAAAGTTATTGGGTTGATTAACCATTCGGAAGTATTATCTGCACATTGATGTTTGCACGATTAATTCACAGTAGAGAGGTTCGCTGGCTTGCCAATTATTGCCCACCTCTTTACAGAAGATATCAAGCGGCCGGCTCTGGTTTTGGTCCATGGCCTGGGGTCTGCCGGGACCATCTGGAAAAGTTTGCTACCAAAGTTAACTGAACATTTCAGTGTTATTGCTGTTGACCTACCTGGACATGGGGTTGCAGAGCTTCATGAAAACGAAGCAGTAGATCCACAATCACTCGCCCGCGCCATCGTGCACACAGTTGCTGAAACCCACAAAATTACCGAGATGCACGTGGCCGGTAATTCATTGGGTGGATGGATCGCACTCGAGATGGGCGCTGTTGCACCAGATAAAGTGAAGAGTGTTACGGCGCTAGCACCGGCAGGATTATGGAATCAGGTGCCAACCTCAAAGCTGCCGCCTAGTTTCTTTGATGCTCGCCTTTTGGCCAAAATCTCTCAACACTTCATGAAGCTTGCCTACAAACTTCCTCCACTGAAAGCAATTGGATATAAAAAGATTACTCATCTTTGGCGTGAACTCAGCTTTGAATCGTGTCGTGATTCTGTCGTTGCAATGGCAAATTCCAAGGGCTACATGCCGCTCTGGAGAGGATTACGTGGGAAAAAGTTTGAATCTAGGATTCCCCAAAATGTAAATGTTTCAATCATCTTTGGTGACTACGACTTAACGTTGCCAGAGGAGATTGCTCAAGAGCGAGATATTGCTCCAGAACACTCAAATTGGATTGTCGTCGATAATTGCGCACATGTAATTATGTGGAACTATCCTGAGTTAACTGTCGATTTTATTAAGCGAACTGCGAGAGTTGCAGGTTAGCGGGCTTACAGACGCCCTGCTTGATGAACACGCTTTAAAAACTCTTGCGTCTTTGGATTCTGCGGGTTATGCAAGACCTCTTGCGCGCTTCCACGTTCGACAATTTTTCCGGATTCTAAGAAGCAGACTTCATCTGCAACTTGTGTAGCAAATCCCATCTCGTGGGTCGCCAGAACCATTGTCATTCCATCAGATTTGAGTTCGCGAACAGCACTTAACACCTCATTGACGAGCACTGGATCGAGCGCCGAAGTGACTTCATCAAGCAGAAGCAGTCTTGGATTAACTGCCAATGAGCGAATGATGGCAACGCGCTGTTGTTGCCCGCCACTCAGGCGATCTGGATATTGATCTGCCTTATCAGCTAAACCAAAGCGGCTTAGAAGTTGAAGGGCTTGCTCATTGGCTTCATCGCGGGTCTTGCCATGAACTTTGATTGGGGAAAGTGTGATGTTCTCAAGGACTGTTTTATGTGGAAAAAGATTGAAGGATTGAAAAACCATTCCCAGTTTGCGTCGGACAGTATCCACATTGATTGTTGGATCAGATATCTCTTGACCATCAAGGAAAATCTCTCCATCATCAATGGTTTCAAGGAGATTAATGCAGCGAAGAAGAGTTGACTTACCTGAACCAGAGGCTCCAATCAATACGGTTGCAGTGTGTTCTGGGACAACTAATGACAGATCATCAATAACTAATTCGGATCCAAAGGATTTACGAATACGAACGAGCTCAAGGACATTTGCCATTAGATTGCGCCCTCAGAATTTTGAGCATCTGTTCGTTTGCGAATAGCGCGATCGGTGTATCGAGTCATCGGGATAGTAATCAGCAAAAACAAGATGGCTGCCACAACATAAGGGGTGTAGTTAAAGGTACGGCTGGCGTTGATCTGTGCTGCCCTTACAGCATCTGTCACGCCAAGAATCGAGACAAGGCCGGTATCTTTCAAGAGCGAGACAAAGTCATTGAGCAATGGTGGAACGACTCGACGAATTGCTTGTGGCAGAACGACAAAGCGCATTGTCTGACCTGAAGTGAGGCCCAATGAACGCGCAGCCGCACGTTGGCTAGGATGTATCGAAAGAATTCCACTACGGATTACTTCAGCAACGTAAGCTGAATAAGTTAAAACAACTGCGACTGTTCCTAAGAAGATTACATTATTTGATACACCAGATAGACCGAGCGCTGGAACGCCAAAGCCCACAAGAAGAATAATGAGAATTAAAGGAGCACCACGGAAAATATCGACATAGGCTGTTGCCAGAAAGCGAAACGGTGTCAACGTTGGTGATTTGGTTGTGCGTAAAAGAGCTAGACCTAAAGCGATAACTCCAATAGCAGCGCCACCAATAAAGGTTAGTTGCAGATTGATCCACAACCCTTTAGCAACGAGAGGAAGAACTTCTTGGCCATAACCGATGTCAAAGAATGTGGACTTAACACTCTCCCAACCAGGGCTGGTCACCAGAACAATTGTGAGTGTGCCAAGTACGAGTATTGAAGAGAAGATAGCAATTAACGCTTGCTTACGTTTTATTACACGCCTTGATCTCTGGCGTTCTAATTCACGAGAACTTGGCGACCAGGCAGAGTTATTTCGCTCTGTCATGGTCGCCAAGTTGCCGCTTCTACTTTTTATTTTCTTCTTATGGCTTCAAGACAGGAGCGCCGGCACTTGATGCAAGCCACTGATCTTCAATTGCAGCCAATGTTCCATCTGCTGTAATCGCATCAACCGCAGCTGAAACGCAACCTGTAATAGGGCTTCCCTTACTTAGAAGGAGTCCAAATGAATCTCCATCACCTGTAGATGGAAGCTGTCCGATGATCAGACCGTTTGGAACCTCAACTGCAGAGAGATAGAAGGCTGTAGGTAGGTCAACGACTAGTCCGTCAATCTGCTTGTTCTTAAGTGCAGAAACTGCTGCAGCGTTGTCATTAAATACCTGTGGAGTTGAACCAATCTGAGTTTCGATTGCAT
>JBIKSV010000042.1:0-9642 GCA_044348425.1 Candidatus Planktophila sp.
GCAATTTCACCTTTAAGTGAGGCGAGATCGCTCTCCGTAAAAACCTGTGAGACTAGTCCCATATCTTTAAAGATGACGATTCTCTCTCCATCAGATGTTGCAATACCTGCTGACTCTTGCCCGCGATGTTGCAAGGCATAGAGTCCATAAAAGGTTAACTTTGCGACTTCTTCATCTGGTGCATATACACCGAAGACTCCGCAGGCATCCTGCGGTCCTTTGTCAGCATCAAGTAAATGGTGGTTGAGATTTCCATCGCCTCTGCGACTCATGATGAACTCCGTAAGGGTAAGTGGTCGGTTAAATCTGCACGAACACCAGATGCGCTAATCAAACCTGCTTGGTACGCATCGTTCCAACTTTTTCTGCCATCTGCCAACGCTAACCAAGTATCGGCATCCATCTCGATTACATTTGCAGGAGTACCCCGAGTATGTTTTGGGCCATCCCCACATTGCACAGCAGCGTAAGGCGGGATCCTGACTTCTATAGCTTTACCTGGATAACGCTCAGCTAAAAGTGCAAGGGTCTGTTTTACCTCAATTAAAATCTGCGAATCGCGCGTCATTTATCCGAACAATCTCTTAAAGGTCTCGGTATGCGAAGTGCGAAGTTCGGCAAGATTGATAGAGCAATCATTAATGACGAGTGCGGCTCCACCACTGATTCCTAACTTTTCAATCTCGATATGATGTTTGCTAGCCAACTCTCTCAATTGTGACGCTTGAGCAGGGTTAACGGCAACTACAACGCGTCCCGGAGTTTCACTTAAAAGTGCAATACCAGAATTTTTGATTTCAACTTTAGCTCCAACGTTGTATCGAAGAACCATTTCAATCAGAGTTGATGCTAAGCCACCTTGACTTAAATCATGAGCTGCAGAGAAAAGTGGTTTAGCTTCGAGTAAGAGATCGATTAAACGCATCTCCTTTGCTAAATCCGCAATTGGAGCGGTACCTCCACGCATATTGTGAAGATATGCCCATTCGCTACCTGATAGGTTTTCATCTGTTCTGCCGAGTAAATAGAGCTCTAAACCAGCTTCATTAAAGGACATTGGGGTCCGAGTACGAACATCTTCAATTACGCCTAGAACTCCGATTACCGGTGTTGGCAAGATAGCGACATCACCAGTCTGATTATAGAAAGAGACGTTGCCACCAGTAATTGGTAGACCCATCTCTAACGCCCCATCAGCCAGACCGCGGACAGTCTCAGCAAATTGCCACATCACACCTGGATCTTCTGGAGAACCAAAGTTAAGGCAATTTGTTACCGCTAATGGCTTTGCACCAGCTGTCGCAATATTTCTAGCAGCCTCAGCGAGTGCAAGCTTCGCTCCCTCGTATGGATTGAGGTAGGACCAATTGGCATTTGCATCTGTTGCGACAGCAACTCCAAGATGGGTCTTCTCATCTATGCGAACCATTCCTGAATCATCAGGCTGAGATTGAATAGTGTTCCCCTGAACATATCGATCGTATTGGTCGGTCACCCATGATTTATCTGCCAAATTCGGTGTTGCGGCAATTGTGAGAATAACTTCGCGAATCTGATCTGAAGTGTGTGGCAATGGTGGGTTGATGATCTGAAGAGCTGCTTCATCAATATATGCAGGCTTTGAGAGTGGGCGGTTGTAGACCGGACCGTCATGGGCAACAGTACGTGGAGGTACATCAACAATCAGCTCACCATTAAAAGTAATTTCTAGGTGATTGCCATCAGTTACCTCACCGATAACAGTTGCAGTGACATCCCATTTAGCGCAAATCTCAAGGAAACGCGAAATGTGCGTTGGTTCAACTATTGCACACATACGCTCTTGAGATTCAGACATCAAAATTTCTTCAGGTGATAGAGATGGGTCACGCAATGGCACCTTCTCGAGTTGCACCTTCATGCCACCTGATCCACCAGATGCTAGCTCTGAGGTAGCACACGACAAGCCTGCACCACCGAGATCTTGAATACCAACCACGAGATCTCCTGCAAAAATTTCTAGTGAGCATTCAATAAGAACCTTCTCAACAAAAGGATCTCCCACTTGAACTGCTGGTCGCTTTGCTGGACCTTTAGATTCAAAAGTCTCAGAGGCCAATACTGATACTCCGCCGATGCCATCGCCACCTGTTTTTGCACCGTAGAGAACAACCAAGTTTCCTGCTCCAGCCGCTTTTGCGAGCTTGATATCACTATGTTTCATGACTCCGACGCAGAGTGCGTTTACAAGTGGGTTGCCGAGATACGTTTGATCAAAGACAACTTCTCCGCCGATATTCGGTAGGCCCAAACAATTTCCATAACCACCCACACCTGCGATGACACCAGGCAAAACGCGTCGTGTATCTGGTGCATCTGCTGGACCGAAGCGAAGCGGATCCATGATTGCGATCGGACGAGCACCCATTGTTAATATGTCGCGAACGATTCCACCGACACCTGTCGCAGCGCCTTGATATGGCTCAATAAATGATGGGTGATTATGAGATTCGATTTTGAAGGTGACGGCATAGCCTTGGCCAACATCGACAACGCCCGCATTTTCGCCGATACCAACTAGAAGAGCATCTGACTTAACAGCTTTCTCACCAAATTGCTTGAGATGTATCTTGGAGGATTTATATGAGCAGTGTTCCGACCACATAACTGAGTACATGGCTAGCTCTGAAGAAGTTGGGCGACGCCCTAGGATTTCTTTGATGCGGGCATATTCATCGGGCTTTAGGCCGAGCTCTGCAAATGGTTGTTCGGTATCAGGATTAGCTTGGGCGATTGCGACGGTGTCGAGTGCCATTTTTATTTCACCATCGCTTTTAACACTGAAGTAAAGAAGCCAAGTCCATCTGCTGAAGGACCTGTTAAAGAATCAATTGCGTGCTCAGGGTGTGGCATGAGACCTACGATATTTCCTCGTTCGTTTGTGATTCCTGCGATTAAATTTCGTGAACCATTTGGATTTTCTCCAACGTAGCGAGCGATAATGCGACCTTCTCCTTCTAGCATGGCCAGCGTCTCGTCATCACACATATATGCGCCCTCGCCGTTCTTTAGAGGGATTAAAATTTCTTGCCCTTTGCTATATGAAGAAGTCCAAGCGGTATCCGTATTTTCGATGGTTAGCTTTTGGTCTCTGCAGAGAAAGTGCAATTCATGGTTACGGGTCAGCGCACCCGGAATCAGATGTGCTTCTGCCAATACCTGGAATCCATTGCATATTCCAAGAAGTGGCATCCCGCCTTTAGCTGCTGCAATAAGTGGCTCCATCACTGGTGAGAAGCGTGAAATCGCTCCACATCGTAAGTAATCACCGTATGAAAAGCCTCCAGGGAGGATCACTGCATCTACACCTTTGAGGTCTGCGTCATCATGCCAAAGTGCCACGGCCTCGCCTCCGGCATACCGAACAGCGCGCGCGGCATCGCGATCATCAAGGGTGCCAGGGAATGTGACGACGCCAATTTTCATCGCTCTTACTTCTCCACTCGGACTACATAGTTTTCAATGACCGGGTTTGAAAGCAACTTCTCAGCAGCAATCTCCACCTCTGCCAACTGAGCAGCTGTCGGTTCACCATCTACCGTGATTTCAAAGCGCTTGCCCTGACGTACATCGGTAGCAAAAGTGAATCCAAGACGAGGCAACGCAGCTGCGACAGCTTTACCTTGCGGGTCGAGAATTTCTGGCTTCAACATAACATCCACCACAATCTTTGCCATTTTCTTCTCCCTTAGTTATTGAGTTAAAACTTTTGACCTGTAATTTTTTCAAATGCCTCTTCATACCTTGCTGCCGTCTTTTCAACGATTTCTCTTGGCAACTCAGGTGGTGGTGACTTCTTATCCCATCCAGTAGAGGTCAACCAATCTCTGAGATACTGCTTATCAAAGGATGGCTGTGATTTGCCAGGTGACCAACTATTAAGCTCCCAGAAACGTGATGAATCTGGTGTGAGCGCTTCATCTCCCCAAGTTATTGATCCTTTAGAATTTGCACCGAATTCAAATTTGGTATCTGCCAGAATTATTCCGCGTGAAAGAGCATACTCGGCAGCAGTGTCATAAAGCCTCAAGGTAATTTCACGCAAATCTTCAGCGATATCTTCTCTAACAATCTTTGCAGCGCTAGAAAAATCAATGTTCAGGTCATGATCGCCTATTTCGGCTTTGGTGGCCGGTGTAAAAATAGTATTAACAAGCTTTGAACCATCAACTAAACCTTCTGGAAGAGCGTTCCCGCAAACAGCGCCACTGCTTTTGTATTCAGTTAGTCCGCTACCAGTGAGATATCCGCGCGCTACGCATTCGATTTCGTACATCTCGAGTGGTTGCACAATTACAGCTCGATCAAGAACTTCATTTGGCACCTCATCGCTAACAATGTGGTTTGGGACAACGTCACCCAAAAGTTCAAACCAAAAGAGAGAAAGTTGCGTCAAAATAGCGCCTTTATTGGGGATTTCAGTCGGAAGAACCCAATCAAAAGCCGAGATGCGATCCGATGCAACGAGCAGAATTTCGCCAGCCTCATTGCTGTATAGATCTCGTACTTTGCCTGTACGGAGATGGGTCCATCCATCAATTACTGGCGCAACAGGTGCGCCCGCTGCCCCAAATCCACTCATCGAATAGAGCCCGGCTTGTATGCAGCAGCTTTTGGAAATTTCTTAGTAATTGCATCAACGCGACTACATACTTGTAAAACTTGAGAATGCGCATCACCAGCGAAATCAAGTGGGTCGCCGATAAGTGATTTAAGTTGAGCAAGATCAAATGGAATTCGTGAATCTGATGCGAGTGCCTCTAGGACATTATTGGCTCGCCCTTCGCGCATTCCTAGGGCAGCTGCTACGGCATGTTCCTTGATTGCCTCATGTGCAACTTCGCGGCCAATACCTGCTTTTACAGACGCCATTAAAATTTTGGTGGTAGCTAGGAATGGGAGATATCGTTCAAGTTCAGCGCTAATAACGGCAGGAAACGCCCCAAACTCATCAAGAACTGTCAGCATCGTTTCTAACAAACCATCAATTGCGTAAAAAGCATCAGCAATTGCTACTCGACGCACTACGCTACAAGAGACGTCACCCTCATTCCATTGATTGCCGGCTAGCTCAGAGACCATTGATGCATAGCCACGTAGAACAACTGTGAGTCCATTTACTCTTTCACAAGAACGAGTATTCATCTTATGTGGCATGGCAGAAGATCCAACTTGCCCGGCCTTAAAACCCTCGGTGACGAGTTCTGCGCCTGCCATTAATCGAATTGATGTTGCAAGAGAAGATGGCGAAGCAGCGATTTGTACTAGAGTCGTGAGAACTTCATAATCGAGTGAGCGTGGATAAATCTGACCTGTTGAGTTAAGAACTCTCTCAAAACCAAGTTCTGTTGCTATCTCAGCTTCCAGTTTCTGATGAGAATCTGTAGAACCAAGGAGATCAATCGAATCTTGGGCTGTACCGACTGGGCCCTTTATTCCACGCATGGGATAACGGTTTTGGAGTGACTCTAGCCTTTCATAAGCATAGAGAAGCTCTTCGGCAGCCGATGCAAATCTTTTTCCTAGAGTTGTAACCTGTGCTGGAACATTATGCGAACGACCAGCAATCGGCTGGTCAATGTACAACGCTGCTTTAGATGCAAGAGCAGCAAGTAAAGCGATGACTTTATCGCGCACAATCTCAAGTCCATCACGAATCTGTAAAGCTTCAATATTTTCAGTGAGATCGCGGCTCGTCATTCCAGCATGAATGGCCTCATGGCCTGCAAGGGCGTTAAATTCTTCAATTCGTGCCTTTACATCGTGACGAGTGATTTTCTCTCGGGCATCGATTGAATCGAGGTCAACCTGTGTCAATACCTTTTCGTAGTCGGCAATAACTAAATCAGAGATTGTGTGGCCGAGTTTAGATTGTGCCCGAAGTACTGCAATCCACAAGCGACGTTCAGCGATTATCTTCTCTTGCGGTGCAAAGAGTTTCTTCATCTCAGCAGATGCATATCGATTGGCTAGTACGCTCATCAATTACTCCCCTATCCCTTGTTCTTGCAGTGATGCCTTAAGCGCAATATCAGATCGGAAAAATGAATTCTTGAGAGTAATTTTGTTTATCGCTTGATAAGCCAAATCTCTGGCATCAGCGAGTTTCTTACCCACGCCGGTAATTGTAAGAACACGACCGCCACTTGAAAGAAGTTGAGATGCCGAGCGAGATGTTCCAGCATGAAATATTGTGGCATCTGAATGAGCAGGAATCACTAACTCAGCACCAACCACAGGCGCCTCTGGATAACCTTCGGATGCTAAGACCACTGTCACCGCGCTGATATCTTTCCAATGTAAGACAACATCATCCAGATTATCAGTGGCTGCCTTGTATAAAAGCGTTGCCAAAGGTGTTGCTAAACGTGGAATTAAAACTTGAGTCTCAGGATCGCCGAAGCGAGCATTGAATTCAATGACCCGGATCCCGTCCTTCGTTAACGCAAGCCCTGCATATAACAAGCCCACGAAAGGAGTGCCGCGGGCTGCCATCTCAGCAATCATTGGAGCGAGCACTTTCTCGTAAGTTTCTTCAACAATATCTGCAGGTGCCCAAGGTAGAGGTGAGTACGCACCCATCCCACCCGTATTGGCTCCTAAATCATTATCACTAACGCGCTTAAAATCCTGTGCTGGTTCCATTGCGAGGATATTGCGACCATCTGAAATTCCAAAGAGAGAAATTTCAGGGCCTTCTAAATACTCTTCAATAACAACGCGCTTGCATGAAAGAGCATGGTTCAAGGCGACGTCGTAATCATCTGTAACCACCACACCTTTACCTGCTGCTAATCCATCATCTTTCACAACGTAAGGTGCGCCCAATTTTTGGAGAGCCGCAACAATCTCAGCTTCATTTTCACAGGTATAGCTATGAGCAGTAGGTACACCTGCATCTCGCATAACACCCTTAGCAAAATCTTTAGATCCTTCAAGTTGTGCAGCTGCTTTGGAAGGGCCAAAGACCGGAATTCCAATTGCACGAACTGCATCAGCAGCGCCATTTACAAGCGGAACCTCAGGACCAATTACAACTAAATCAACATTGAGGGATCGCGCCAACTCTGCGATTGCATCGTTATCTGTAATGGCTAATGGGTGAATGGTTGCAATCTCACTTATCCCTGGGTTACCAGGTGCGACATGAAGTTCTGTGCAAGCTGAATCTGCCTTGAGTCCTAGTGCGAGTGCGTGTTCGCGACCGCCGCTTCCGACTAGGAGGATTTTCATGGCTTAGATGAAATCCTTTACGACAATTGTTTGATCGCGACCAGGACCGACTCCGACCGCACTCATTGGAGCGCCCGATATCTTTTCGAGGAAAGTGATGTAATCCTGCGCATTCTTTGGAAGTTCTGCAATTGTGCGAGCACCAGATATATCTTCTTTCCAACCCGGTAAATACTCATAAATTGGTTTAGCGTGATGAAAATCTGATTGTGAAGATGGCAGTTCTTCTACGCGCTTGCCGTCAATCTCGTATGCAACGCAGACCGGAATCTGATCCCAGCCAGTTAAAACATCGAGTTTTGTGAGGAAGAAATCGGTCAAACCATTAACTCGCACCGCATAGCGAGCTATTGGCGCGTCATACCAGCCGCATCGACGAGCACGACCGGTTGTGACACCAACTTCGCCGCCGATGGTGCGAAGTTTTTCGCCATCTTCATCAAATAACTCAGTTGGGAAAGGGCCAGAGCCAACTCGGGTTGTATATGCCTTAACAATTCCGATTACGCGTTCTATCTTTGTTGGGCCAATACCTGAACCTGTGCAGGCTCCACCAGCAGTTGGATTTGAAGATGTAACGAATGGATAGGTGCCATGATCGACATCGAGGAGTGTTCCTTGTGAACCTTCAAGCAAGACTCGCTTTCCAGCTTTTAGCGCCTGGTCAAGAAGCAAAACTGTGTCGGCTACATATGGGCGCAAAATTTCAGCATAGCCAAGGTACTCAGCAAGAACGTCATCGACGCTCATCTCTTTGCGATTGAAGACTTTAATCAAAATCTGGTTTTTATCACGGAGAGCGCCTTCAAGTTTTTGGCGAAGAATTGAAGGATCAAATAAATCTTGTACGCGAATTCCGATTCGATTGATTTTATCCGCATAAGCCGGACCGATTCCGCGGCCTGTCGTACCTATCTTAGATTTTCCTAAGAAGCGTTCTGAAACTTTATCGATTGTGCGGTGATACGGTGTAATCAAATGTGCATTGGTTGAGATGACTAACTTGCTGCAATCGATACCGCGTTCTGTTAGACCTGCGATTTCTTGCAAGAGTACGGCTGGGTCGATTACAACACCATTTGCAATCACAGGAACAACATTCGGGGAGAGAATGCCTGACGGTAAAAGGTGAAGCGCATACTTCTGATCACCGATAACAACAGTATGTCCTGCATTGTTTCCGCCTTGATAACGGACGACATAATCGACGCGATCACCGAGCAAGTCGGTAGCTTTACCCTTGCCCTCATCACCCCACTGTGCTCCCAGTAGAACTAATGCAGGCATTGGTAAAGCCTCTCCGACTCGTAGGTGTTAGTAATTATTTAAGTAGTGAAGTACCAGTTGAACGCAAATCCTCACAAGCGAGCGCTACACGTGCAGCGATTCCTGCTTCGGCGGCTTTACCCCACGCGCGTGGGTCGTAGGCCTTCTTATTTCCGATTTCACCATCAACCTTGAGAACGCCGTCGTAGTTCTTCATGATGTGATCAACGATTGGGCGGGTAAATGCATATTGTGTATCTGTATCGATATTCATCTTGATTACACCGTAATCAAGAGAATCGCGGATTTCCGAGAGAAGTGAGCCAGAACCACCGTGGAATACGAGGTCCATTGGCTTGCTTCCGTCAGCAAGACCTAGCTTGGCAGCAACAGCATCTTGGAGCGTGTCTAGGATTTTTGGCTGAAGAACAACGTTACCTGGCTTATAAACACCGTGAACGTTTCCGAATGTTGCAGCGACCATGTAGCGACCTTGTGATCCATCACCCAAAGTCTCAATAGTCATTAGCGCATCTTCAGGTGTTGAGTAGAGCTTGGCATCATGCTTTGCTTCAACGCCATCTTCTTCTCCACCAACTACACCAATTTCAATTTCTAGAATTGTGCGAGCTGCAACTGATTTAGCCAAGAGTTCTTTGGCAATAATCATGTTCTCTTTCATGTCGACAGCAGAACCGTCCCACATATGTGAGCTGAAGAGTGGCTGTAAGCCATCCTTTACTCGCTGCGCACCAATCTCGAGAAGAGGACGCATAAAGGTATCGAGCTTCTCTTTTGGACAATGGTCTGTATGGATTCCGATATTGACGTTGTAATTCTTAGCAACAACGTGTGCGAACTCTGCAAGGGCTACTGCGCCATCGACCTGATTTTTAACTGTCGAACCTGATGCGTATTCAGCTCCGCCCCAAGAAAATTGAATGATTCCGTCGGAACCTGCTTCTGCGAATCCGCGAATAGCTCCGATAACTGTCTGTGATGATGAAACGTTGATTGCGGGATATGCAAACTTGCCTGCTTTCGCACGGTCTAACATCGCTGCATAAACTTCAGGGGTAGCAATTGGCATTATGGCTCCAATAG
>JBIKSV010000043.1:0-9620 GCA_044348425.1 Candidatus Planktophila sp.
AGTAAACCTAAAATTTTAAAAACGAAAATTACAGATACTTATAGACATCGGTTGGCTTGATGCCACGCGCGAGCATTAAAGTTTGAAGATGATAGATCAACTGACTAATTTCTTCCGCCAACTGCTCATCACTCTGGTACTCCGCCGCAATCCATACTTCACCGGCTTCTTCAATGACTTTCTTGCCAATCGAGTGAACTCCGACATCAACAGCTGCGACAGTTGCAGAACCCTCGGGTCTATCAACCAGGCGTTGCGAAAGTTCGAGCCATAGTTCATCAAAAGATTTCATGATCGTATTCTACTTCAACACTTCTTGGAGATGCGTCACAATTAATGGATTAGAGATCGCAGATTGCGAATCATGGCTGCCGGATCTTCAGCTCTAAAAACAGCGCTGCCAGCTACAAATGTATCGGCTCCTGCGTGGGCCGCGCGTTCGATAGTCTCAAGTGAAATCCCACCGTCAACCTGCAGCCAGATTGGGCGATCACCTATCAGAGTGCGCGTCTGTTCTATCTTAGGCAACATCTCCTCGATAAAAGCTTGTCCGCCGAAACCAGGTTCGACTGTCATTATTAGGACCATATCGACTTCGCTCAGATAATCTTGAAAATCTGCGATTGGGGTTGCAGGTTTGAGTGCCAGTGATGCTCTCGCTCCAGCTGCTCTTATCCCGCGTGCGGTTCTGCGAATATCTTTAACAGCTTCCACGTGAAAAGTCACGCTAGCTGAACCCGCCTCTGCATATGCAATTGCAATCTCATCTACTTGCGCAACCATGAGATGAGAGTCAATCGGTACAGGTGATTCTTTTATGACCTTACTGGCAGCATCAAAATCGAAAGTAAAGTTAGGAACAAAGATGTTATCCATTACATCGAGGTGTATGAAATCACTCTCTTGGGCAATACGCGAGATCTCGAAACCGAGATTATCCCTGTCGGCATTGAGAATGCTAGGGGTAATTCTGATTTCTTTCGACATAAAGAAAACCTATCCGTTCTTGCGCAATAGAGCTAGATACATTGAATCCGTGTTGTGTAGGTGACCCCAAAGAGAGAGCGCTCCCCCACGTGTGCAATCCTGCAAACCTTGCGGAAGATAGGTAGAAACATCAATGAGTTCTAGCTCTGGGTGAGCTTTCAAAATTGCTTGGACCTGAGCAGTTGTCTCTGCATAGTGGGGCGAACAGGTTGCGAAGCCAAAGAGTCCGCCAGGATTGAGCGCGCTCAGCGCCCCTTCTGCTATCTCCCGTTGTAATTGAAGTAGTGAGGCGAGATCTTTTAGATTCCGCCTCCATCTGACCTCTGGGCGACGTCGCAGGGCACCTAGGCCGGTGCACGGAACATCTGCCAAGATAGCATCAAACTTCTCACCAGAATCCGATATTGAACGAGCATCTCCCACAATCACCGGAAAACGACCAATCACTTTTTTGACAAGTGATGCTCTCGCATCAGAAATTTCGTTTGCAACAAAATCTCTCCCACTGACATCGCAGATATGTGAGAGGAGTGCTGCTTTGCCACCTGGGCCGGCACAGAGATCTAAAGTTCGTTTAGCATCTAGGGTTGCGTCAGAGAAAATTTGAGCGACAAGTTGAGAACCTTCATCCTGAACACCCGCTCTGCGATGACGAACAATCTCTAATGATGCTGGGGAACCATCAAAAACTGCGCCGTATCGTGAAAACTCTGTCGCACTTGCCCCAAGTGATACTAACTCTTCTTGAGTACTTGCTCCGGGCCAAGAAACCAGAGTTGGTTTTGCGGGAGTGTTATTTGAAATAAGTTCATCCCGTACCAAGCCTTCATCTTTTAACAGATCTAAGTAGGCCGAGATAATCCATTCGGGATGCGAGTACTCAATTGATGCTCTCTTCACAAAATCGGGTTCATTCTCCAACGGCAAGAGCCAGTCGCTTAACTCTTTTGCTGATGCCTTTCGCATAAGAGCGTTGATGAAACTTCCTTTGGACTCCCCTAATCTCCTTCGAGCAACATCGACCGTCGCGGAAACTGCTGCATGAACAGGCGTTCTCATGGAAAAAATCTGGTGGGCACCCATTCTGGCCAAATCAACAATATCTGCGTCAACTTGCATCCAAGGTCTATCGCTGATCTGGGCAAAAATATAGTCATACAAACCTTGCATCCGAATTGTTCCGTATACCAACTCTGTAGTGAATGCGCGGTCTCTCTCATCGAAAGAAGATTCACTTAAGGCTTGCGGAAGAAGTAGATTGGAATATCCACCCTGGCGATTTACTTCTGAAATTACATCGAAAGCTAAAAGCCTGGGACCATCCGGTCGGGGTTTCGTAAACTGCTTCGGCGGGAAGTTACTCACATCTCTCACCATCGATAAGGCGGGCGCCATTAAGCCATGCAGACGCTGTTAAGGCAGCCTTACCTGAAGACGTGACGGTCGCAATCACGATGGCATTGGTAGTTGTCCCAAGCAAAAGCTTGCCTTCGTGATTGCGCAATTCTCCAGGATTGATTGAAATAGTAGAGATTGAATCGAAAGTTATCTTAAGAACAGATCCTCGGAAAGTTATCCAAGCACCAGGATTTGATGTGAATGCGCGAATCTTTGCAGAAACCTCATCAGCACTTCGGGAACAATCGATGTGAGCTTCTTCTCGGGTTAGTTTGTATGCTCGTGTGGCATCTTTCTCACTCTGCGGTGTCGGTTTGGTTCCTGACTCAATAATAGAGAGAGTTTCAAGAAGTGCATCAGGTGCAATTTCTGCAAGCTCCTCAAGTAATTCATCACTTGTGATATCAGCATCTAAAGCGAATCTCTTCATTACATAGTAAGGACCGGTATCCATTCCTGCATCTAATCGAAAGATCGTAATACCTGAATAACTATCCCCCGCCTCAATTGCTCTTTGCACTGGGGCTGCGCCTCTCCAGCGAGGAAGGATCGAAAAGTGAACATTAAGAAAACCATATTGAGGAATCGCCAGAATTGGCTCTGGAATCAAAAGACCATATCCAATTGTGATTACACAATCAACATCGCTGACAAATGCTCCAAGTTGATCTGCTTTCTCAGGGCGTGCCAGCTCAATCTCATTGTCCAGGGCCCACTGCGATACTGGAGTGGCAATCAGAGAACGACCTCTACCGGCAGGTCGGTCTGGTTGGGAGATTACTCGCACTAATTCATGAGGTCCGGCTTTGAATGCGATGAGAGAAGCAATGGCTGCTTGAGGTGATGCCGCAACAGCGATACGCATTAGCGAGATAGGCCAAATGGATTATGTGGTGAAACCTTGATGACAGGCGCAGAACCTTGCGCTGTAGCTAGGCCAAACCACTCGGACTCCCTAATCTCCTTCATCGCTAATTTCCGATCCTCAGGAGAAAGTCGATCAATGAAGAGAATTCCATCGAGATGGTCGGTCTCATGTTGGAGCGCTCTAGCTAAGAGCTCACTTCCTTCGACAACTATCGGATCACCGTGCATATTGAATCCCTTAGCAACGGCCCTCATTGCGCGAGGAGTTGGATAAACCAAATCAGGAAAACTTAAACAACCCTCATCACCCTCTTGAATATCTTCACTGAGATCAAGAGATGGATTTACGAGATGTCCTAACTCGCCATCGACATCCCAGACGAAAACACGGAGCGCAACGCCTATCTGCGGTGCTGCTAAACCTGCCCCAGGCGCTGCAAGCATCGTTTCAGTCAAATCTTTAATGAGATTACGTAACTCTTTATCAAAATCAACAACGGCGAGAGTCGGCGTGGTGAGTACTGGGTCCCCAAAATGACGAATCTCTTGAAGTGACATGAGGTGATTCTACCTAACGAGAAAGTGAATACGGGTCTATTCGAAGCGAAGGAAGGGTTTTCTTCGCAAGACTTCGTCGCCGCATGAACTCATGGACCAAAAGATTGACTGACTTCGACTCCGATGGCTTTGAGAGAAGCACTATCGAAGATTTCTCCGCTTTGATAATTGGTCCAAGAATCTTCATATGTTCTGGTAGACGCCCATCCTCTTTCGATTTGATGAGTGCGTTCTTCAATCGTGTTATCTCCTCTTTTGGCATCGTCAGTTCGACGGTGTGAGTGAAAGGTGGAAGATTGAGGTCCTCTCGCTCTGCCAGTTCTCGTTCTAGGATTGGAAGTGGATTCCACAGACGAAGTGCTGTAACAATCGGATTGCCTGGATCTTGAATAAGGATGATTGAGCCAGATTGTTGAGCGAGAGCGCTCTGACTGAAAAATAGCTCTCTCATTCTCTCCTGTGCCCTCATATCCGGCTGGTTATTGAATCGGTTACCCTCTAGAAAAATTACTGCCGCATATCCGTTCGATGCCTTTGGAGCCATCCCTTGAGTAGCGATGACGATACCCGTCTTGATCTCATCGATAATCGGTGACTCTGCATTTGAGCTACGAACTATCTCCCCTGGCAACAACTTCCCGATTTCATGGGCATGGCGCTCCATTCCGCGACCCACGAGTGCGTACCTCTGATTTTCACACCAAGAACACTTCCATTGCGGATTAATCATTTGGCAGTGATTACATGTAATGCCGGACTTTTCGCTTGTGATCTCGAAATTACCACCACATTGACACTTGGAGAGAGTTTTACACTTGGCACATCTGATTGCATGCGCCCAACCTTTATTCGGTGCTATGAAGAGGACCGGTCCATCCTTGAGTGACTTCTTAATCTCTTGTAACGCTTTTGACGGAATCAACTCGCCATGGGGTTGGTCATGTTCAAATACTTGAGTTCGAACTCCGCTCTTTCGATATAGCACTTCCTTAGATTGAATAAGTTTGCACACTTCAAGGGATGGTGAGTATCCAATGAAGGTCAGGGAGAGATTCTCATTGCTGGAGCGCGTGAGAGCTACATCTCGAGCATTCCAGCCAGGTGAACGCTTTTCATAATAATGCTCCGATTCTTCATCATATATAACGATATTTGAGATTTCGAAAAGCGGTGAAAAGACAGCACTTCGCGTTCCAATAACTAGCTTTGTCTGACCCGAAAGGGAATCTAGATATGATGAAAAATGATCGGCCCGACTTTGCGAAGAGTCATAACGAGTAAATGAGACGTCGAGTGATTCAAGGGCACGCCCTATTGCCGAGACAGTACGAACATCTGGGAATATCGCCAAAGTAGGCCCATCGCGCAAAAGCTCTTTGAGCTTGGCTGCCACGAGTGATTCCATATTTCGAAACGGTGGAAGCTGTAAATAGGTATTGATCCGTTTCTTTGACTTTGATTTCTTGACCGTTGGCGAATCTATATCTCTGTTCTTCTCCACTGAGATTATGCGTGCAGGAACAATCGAGCGAATAAGATCAAAGGGATGAGAGATGTACCTAACTGATAAGAGCTTAATTAACTGAATCTGCTCTTCTGTGAGAAGTGGGACCCTGCCCTGTACCCCTGAAATACTCTTCAAGTTTGCCTCGCCACCCCAATTCTCTCGAGCGATGACAAGGGCGATGAGCTCGCGACCATTAAATGGAACTTTTACCACTGAACCAACTTGAACTTCTTGACTTAGATTTCCGGGAATTAGGTAGGAGTACTCTCCATCAAGATGAAAGACACCTGTATCAACCCATACCTTTGCAAGAAAATTATCTCCAACCGGTGGCTGGGTCGGATTAGCAATGAGCTCCGCTTTAAGACGAAGCCCACTTCGCACCATTGACGAATAACCTCTGTGACTAAGAGATTGCGGCTTTAAGTGCTGCCACGCGATCAACGCGTTCCCACGTAAAGTCTGGGAGCTCGCGACCAAAGTGACCGTATGAGGCAGTCTGCGAATAGATCGGTCTAAGCAGATCAAGGTCTCTAATAATAGCTGCAGGGCGAAGGTCAAAGACTTGCGTTACAGCGGATTGAATCTTCGCAACTGGCACTGTCTCAGTCCCAAAAGTTTCAACGAATACGCCTACAGGTTGCGCCTTTCCGATTGCATATGCAACCTGCACCTCACAACGGCGCGCTAAACCAGCTGCAACAACATTCTTGGCTACCCATCGCATTGCATATGCTGCAGAACGGTCAACCTTTGAAGGGTCTTTTCCTGAAAAAGCTCCACCACCATGTCGCGCCATGCCGCCATATGTATCGACAATAATCTTTCGACCAGTTAAGCCAGCATCACCCATTGGCCCACCAACAACAAAGCGTCCTGTTGGGTTGATCAAAGTGCGCATGTTTTTGCGCGGCAGGTCTATCTCGCTCAAGATTGGCTCAATGACAGATGCGATGATTTCCGATGTCAACTGGCCTGCGACATCAATCTCTTCGGCATGCTGACTAGAAATAACGACCGTATCGATTGCAACGGCGCGATCTCTGTCATACTCGATTGTGACCTGAGTTTTTCCATCAGGGCGAAGATAAGCCAACTCACCACTCTTGCGCACCTTTGAGAGTTGCGCAGATAGCTTATGCGCCAGATAAATAGGTAGTGGCATAAGTTCGGCTGTGTCATCACAGGCATACCCAAACATGAGCCCTTGATCTCCTGCACCTTGTAAATCTAGAGGATCAGCAGCAGCGGAAACTCTGTGCTCGAAGGCGTCGTTGACACCCTGTGCGATGTCGGGTGATTGTTGACCAATTGAAATTGAGACACCACAACTGTTCCCGTCAAAACCCTTTACTGAAGAATCGTAACCGATGCCGATCACGGTATCGCGAACTATGCCCATCACATCGGCATAACCTGAAGTTGTGACTTCACCTGCAACGTGTACCTGGCCTGTAGTGATTAAAGTTTCGACGGCGACACGAGATTTCTTATCCTGAGAGAGTAATGAGTCAAGAATTGCATCTGAGATTTGGTCTGCAATCTTATCTGGGTGACCCTCAGTGACAGATTCGGAAGTAAACAGGCGCTTTGACATGGCGCTATCTTAACTGATGCGCCCTTTGAAGAGCGCGATTAATGAGCAAATGTGCCAGTTTCTTCTTGGAGGTATCGGTTACTTCTATCACTTCGTCACTATCAATCAACCATCCACGGGTCTCATTACTGCCGAAAATCTCACCATTAGAAACGTCATTAAGATAAATAAGATCTGCCCCTTTACGAACCATCTTGGCGCGGGCGTCCAGAATGCCATTCTCAATATCTTCATTGATGTCGGTCTCTGCCGCAAAAGCAATAATCAACTGATCCTTCTTTAACTGCGCAAGTGAGAGAAGCAAATCAGGATTCTCAACAAGATTGAGAACTGAGAGGTTGTTCTTCTTTATCTTTGAGTTTTCTACTTCAGAGACTCTGGCATCTGCAACAGCTGCAGCCATAAAGAGAAAATCATTCTTCGGAAAAGTTCTATGAAGCTCGGTCTCCATTTGGCGAGTACTCTCAACCTTAATAACTGCAATCTTGCCATCGATATCTTCATCAATATTTGCCGCGATGAGAGTGACATCAGCCCCCCGCTGTAGGGCGGCTTGCGCGATGGCTATACCTTGCTTGCCTGATGAATGATTACCGATGTATCGAACAGGATCTATCGCTTCACGAGTACCACCCGCTGTGACCAGAACCTTCTTACCTCGTAAATCATCGGCCGGCAAAGTTGAGTTGTGAAAATAATCAAGAATTGCAGCTGTAGTTGGAAAGCGCCCACGACCTGAATCCCCGCTAGTCAACGCGCCATCATCGGGATCCATGACTGTGATTCCCCTTGACTTTAGGGTTTGTACATTTTCAACAGTTGCTGGGTTTGTCCACATCGCCGGATGCATTGCTGGCACGAGAAGAATCGGAGCTTGTGAAGCCAAGACCAAATTAGTTAAGAGGTCATCCGCCCGACCCTGTGCGATTCGAGCGATAAGGTCAGCAGTAGCCGGAGCAATAATTATTGCCTCTGCTAATTTGGCAAGAGAGACATGGCGGACTTGATCCACTGATTCAAAAACAGATGCTGTTACTTCTCGCCCTGAAAGCGCTTCCCATGTAGCCCTGCCCACAAAATTAAGCGAGCTTGGAGTAGGAACCACGGTAACTGCGAAGCCCTGATCTTGAAGCCTGCGCAATAGATCGCAAGATTTATATGCCGCTATGCCACCTCCGACCCCGAGAACAATCTCCCGACGCGCGGTAGCCATGAGTAAATAAAGTGTGAGTTACGCTGTTGGTTCGAGATTTTCGATAGTCAAGAGACCATCATTGATCTCACGCAAAGCTATTGAAAGAGGCTTCTCGTGAACATGGTGCTCAACTAGTGGACCAACATAATCAAGGAGTCCCTCGTTCTGCTGTGAATAATAAGCATTAATCTGACGAGCGCGCTTTGCTGCGTAAAGTACGAGCGCATACTTAGATCCACTCTTATCGAGAAGTTCATCGATTGGTGGGTGAGTAATGCCGTCTACATGTCCGCTCATTAGTGCTCCTTCATACATTCTTTAGATCTCTTACGAGGTGGCCAAGCTTATCAGGCGTTGCAGGACCTCTTCTACCCGCTCATTTACTATGACTGTATCGAAAAGAGAGGCCGCGGCAAGCTCTTCTTGGGCTAGAGCAAGGCGGGCAGCTCTGCGTTCAGGTGAATCAGTACCTCGGGCCTCGAGGCGAGAAACCAGCTCTTCCCATGATGGAGGTTCGAGGAAGATTAACTTCGCCTCAGGAGATTTTGACCGAACTATCTGGGCTCCTGCTAATTCGATCTCTAGCAAAACATGTAGCCCACTATTGCGTGCATTCTCAACTGCCGCTGTTGGTGTGCCGTATCGATTTCCAGCAAATTCAGCCCACTCCAAAAATAATCCTTCTTCAATCGCTTTATCAAACTCTTCATTTGAGTAGAAGAAGTAATCCTTGCCATCAACTTCATTAAATCGTGGTGAGCGCGTTGTTGCTGAGACGCTTACCCAAAACCCAGGAACATCACGTAACGCCTTGGCAACTGTGCTCTTTCCTACTCCCCCTGGGCCAGATAGAACTAATAATGATCCTCGAGTGCCAAGTGATGGAATGCGAAAATGTTCAATGAGAGAGCTTCGCTGCTTCTTTCCTAGACCTTGGACTCTGCGAGTTGGCGAAATCTCAGACTTTTTCATCAAATTCTCAACCCGTACTTTTCCATAACCTGGAACTGATTCGAGAAGGTCCTTTACTCGCATCTTTCCTAGAATTGAATTTGATTCTGCCATCGATAGGAAATCGGTAATGGAAAGTTCTCCCGAATTGATGAGACCTTTGTACTTGGCTCTTACCTGTCTGGATTCCTTTGATAGCTCTAGAGCTCTCCTGCGATCCTCATCAGACATTTCAGGAGGACGCGACATGGAGCAATCTTACAACGACAACTCTTCATAAATCTTTCGCGCGGCGTCGCCCATTACCTGTGCCCCGGTGATTGGTCGACCAATTACAACATAATCCGCACCTTCTCCCATCGCTGCTTTGGGAGTCATTGTTCGCACCTGATCGTCACTTCCCTCTGTTCCAGCTGGTCGTACACCTGGGGTAATGATTTTGACCTCAGGTGAGACAACTGCTCGAATTGCCGCGATTTCTAATGGTGAGCAGACAATCGCTTGGGCGCCTGCAGAAGTTGCGAGCTCTGCTAACGCTACAGCGCTCTCTAAAGCAGGAT
>JBIKSV010000044.1:0-9363 GCA_044348425.1 Candidatus Planktophila sp.
AAGACCTTGGCCAACACGCTTACGTGTCATCTGTACCAATCCAAGTGAAGTCACTTCAGCAACTTGATGCTTCGTACGATCGCGACCTAGTGCTTCAACAAGTCTGCGCAGAACAGCTTCACGGTTTGATTCAAGGACCATATCGATAAAGTCGATAACAACGATTCCGCCAAGGTCGCGAAGGCGTAATTGACGAGCAATTTCTTCAGCAGCTTCAAGGTTATTCTTGGTAACAGTCTCTTCGAGGTTTCCACCCTTACCGATAAATTTTCCGGTGTTTACATCGATAACAACCATTGCTTCGGTGCGATCGATTACAAGAGATCCACCTGAAGGCAAGTAAACCTTGCGATCAAATGCCTTCGCCAACTGTTCTTCAACGCGATAATCAGAGAAGAGATCGCCATTGCCTGCGTACTTCTCAATCTTCTTTGAAAGCTCTGGTGCAATAGAACTCAAGTAAGAGGTGATTTCATCCCACGCTTCGTTACCTTGGATTGTCAGCTTACGGAAATCTTCATTGAAGATATCTCGGATTACACGAACTGCTAAATCTGGCTCAGAAAGCAAGAGGGCAGGTGCGTGGAAATTTGGGTTCTCAGATTTCTGGTAGATATCTTCCCATTGCGCCTTTAAGCGCTCTACATCTGCAGTGAGTTCTTCTTCAGATACTCCCTCTGCCGCAGTACGGACAATGACGCCCGCAGTATCAGGGATTAGGTTCTTGAGAATTGCCTTAAGGCGAGTGCGCTCTGATTCAGGCAGGCGCTTGGAGATTCCTGACATTCCGCCACCTGGAACAAAGACAACATAGCGACCAGGAAGTGAGATCTGACTAGTAAGTCGCGCACCTTTTTGGCCGATTGGATCTTTAGTTACCTGAACTAAGACTGGTTGACCTGTCTTGAGAACCATTTCAATTTTGCGTGGCTCTGATTCTGAGATACCTGCAGCATCCCAATTAACTTCGCCGGCATAAAGAACAGCGTTACGACCTTTTCCGATATCTACGAAAGCTGCTTCCATAGATGGAAGAACATTTTGTACGCGGCCTAAGTAGACGTTTCCAACGTAAGAAACGTTGGCGTTACGGTTTACATAGTGTTCGACCATAATATTGTCTTCGATGACTGCAATCTGAATACGATCACCAATCTGGCGAACAACCATCTCGCGATCAACATTTTCGCGTCGAGCTAAGAAATCGGCATCGGTCAAGATTGTTCCGCGGCGACGATATGGCTCACGGTATGAATCTCCGCGTTCGCGGCCACGTTCACGAGTATTTCGGGCGCCTCGTTCACGTGTTGGTCGCTCACGTGTTGGTCGCTCGGTCTTTTCACGGACTTCGCGGACCTTAACAACTGTTACTACGCCATCTTCATCAATTACTTCACCTGGAGTGACTCCATCACCTGATGCACGGCGACGACGTCGGCGACGATGGGTTGTTCCATCTGCATCGGTTGTCGATTCTTCATCGGTACCTTCAGACTCGTTCTCATCTGAATCGCTTACGCCTTCTTGCCCATTTGGCTTACGACGCCCGCGTCCACCGCGGCGGCGGCGACGATTACGCGCAGAGCGACTTTCAGAATCTGAATCTGCACTAGCAGCAGATGAATCTTGATCTTTCGATGTCTCATCAGAATCACTTGAAGCACCCTCCTTAGCTGGAGCGCTCTTCGCCGTTGCTTTACGAGTTTTCGGTGCGCTCTTATCAACTTCAGGCGCTTGGAAGACTGGTACAGGAATCGCAGCTTTCTTACGACTCTTCGGGGCGGCAGGCTCAGTTGTTTCTACGGTAATTGGTACAGCAGTTACTTCTTGCTGAACCTTCTCGCCTGCATCGGCAGAGGGAGCAAGTGATTTCTTCGATGATTTTTTAACAGCACGCTTACGTGGTGACTTTGGCTCGATAGCCATACTTAATTCCTTTAGTACGAACCGAAAATCGGTTCGAATTTCTCGAGGTTCAACGACTTCTGCGAGCCTTCGCTTACGTACATCGCCAAACAAAACTTATGGTTTCTCTTCGCCGCAGGCGCGATAGTGATCGCAGGCCGCGCTGAAGAGTTGCCTAAGTATGGCAGAGAGATGGCCTAAACCCCTATTTCACCCAGAATTTACGCGTGGCGCCTATCCCCTGTGGCGGGCATTAACGTTTTGAAGAAGACCAAATCCAATCAATGTCGCAAACATACTTGATCCCCCATATGACATAAATGGCAGAGGTACACCAGTCATCGGCATCAAACCAAGTGTCATTCCGATGTTTTCAAAAGTTTGAAATGCAAACCATGCGATAACACCAGTGCAGACCATCTGCCCATAATGATCAGCGGAGCGCCGTGCGATTCCAAATGCGCGCATCAATATAACGAGGTAGAGCAAGATGATTAGTCCACTCCCTAGAAAACCAAGCTGCTCGCCCGCAACAGTAAAGATAAAGTCTGTTTGTTGTTCTGGAACAAAGCGACCATTAGTTTGTGGACCATCAAATAATCCGGTTCCGAGCAAGCCACCTGAACCAACAGTGATTCGTGCCTGTCTCAATTGATATCCAGCGCCTTGTGTATCTGCATTGGGATCTACGAATGATTGCAATCGCTTGATTTGATATTCACTAATGACTCCAGCTTTTGTTACGACGATTCCACCTGCGACAGCCAGGATAAGCAACCCTGCAACCCACTTAGTTGGTGCGCCAGAAGTTGCCAGAATTGCCACAACTGAAGCGCTAATAATCAAAACTGTTCCCATATCGGGCTGCATAAGAATTAGGCCCATTGGAATCGCGGCAATTGCCAGTGCGCGAAGAATGTCCTTAGCCGTCGGTTCATCAGAATCATGGCGTCGCTCTGAGAGCAACATAGAAAGTCCTACAATGATTGAAATCTTCGCCATCTCTGCTGGTTGAATTTGAAATCCACCAGGAAGCGGAATCCACGCCTTGGCTCCATTTACTTCGCTACCAACACCTGGAATCAGAACAAAAGTGAGGCCGAGAACAGCTGCGCCCCAAATAAAAGGTGTGTATGCACGGAGCAATCGATAATCAATTACGGTCGTGCCCCATGCCAAAAGAAGGCCAATTGCAATATTGATGACATGACGTTTGAGGTAATACTCAGGATCTAAACCATTTGCTGCATACCAATCACGCGTAGCTGCATAGACGAGCAGGGTGCCAATGACCAAGAGTGCGCCTACTGCGACAGATAAAATTGGATCAAATCCAGCGAAGGTCGAACCTTTACGCGCTCTGCGATAAGGATTGCGATATTGGAGTGAACTCACTTCTTCTCCCCCGCAGGTCTAGTCGCTGGTGAAATTTTAGGTAACTTTACAGGTGGAGCACCATTTGGAAAGACTGCCGCAGCGGGATCAACCACGCCGCCCTTAACACCATAGATTGTTTCAAAGATCTTGCGAACAGCTACGCCAGATGTGCTGGCGCCGAATCCACCCTGGCTAACGATGACTGCAACTACATAGCGAGCTTTTTTAGCTGGTGAGTATGCCGTATACCAAGCTGAGTCAGCCTTGAGTGATCCATCGGGGTTCTTTCCAAAAACCTGTGCGGTTCCGGTTTTTCCAGATGTTTCGATTGGAAAACCAGAGAAGACACCAGCCGAAGTACCACTAATGACTACTTCACGGAGAGAGTCTCGGAGAAACGAGAGAGTTTTTTGGTCAACTCCGATGTTACCAAGATTCTTTGGCTTAACTGTTTTCAGAACTTTTCCTTCTGTTGAAACGACTGCCTTCGCTACAGTGGGCTGCCAAATAGTGCCGCCATTAGCTATCGCTCCATACATCTGAGCAAGTTTTAACGGTGTGATTACGGTATCTCCCTGGCCGATTGAGAAGTTGACTGCATCTCCAGCACGAATTTTATCTCCGTCGACACAATTCTCTTCAGCCAGTTGGATAAGAAAGGGAGTTTGCTGTTCTTTGGAGGCTCTGGTCTTGTAGTTACAGTAGAAATCTTTGTTCTGGTCATACCAAGATTTTTTCCATGTGCGATCCGCTAAACGCCCCGATGATTCAGATGGCAAATCAATCCCCGTCTTGGCTCCAATTTGGAATCGTTTAGCTGCATTAAAGAAGTAATCATTAGCATCTGATTTTGGCCTCAATCCACCATCGCGAAGCCATTCATCAAATGCGATTTGATACCAAATCGTGTCGCATGAGACAGCCATTGCCTTCTTAAGAGTAAGCGTGCCTTGGTTCTTTGAATCAAAGTTATTGAAGACTCGGGTCCCAACTTCGACAGTGGAAGGACATTTGTAGCTTTGATTAAGGTTATATCCCGCATCTTTTGCAGCAATGAGTGAAACAACCTTAAAAGTTGAAGCGGGTGCATAGAGACCTTGGAGCGCACGGTTAAGGGCTGGAACTCCAGTTTTTTCACTAAACAAATCGCGTGCCTGAGCAACAGTTAAACCTTTTTCGAAAGAGTTCGGATCGAAAGTCGGATGCGATGCCAAGGCAAGAATCTGACCATTGCGAACATCCATAACTACGGCAGCTGCACCATCAGATGGATATCCCGCTGCACGTGCGCGACGTACTGCATCATCGAGTGCTTTCTCTGCAGAAGCTTGGATACGGATATCAATACTTGTGACTAAATGATTGCCCGGAACAGGTTTTGTATTTTGGCTTGTTCTGGTCACAGCTTCTTTGCGGTCAACGATAACTGTTTTGATTCCGGGTGATCCGCGTAGATAAGAATCGTATTTGTCCTCTAATCCAGCCTTACCGATACTCTCGGATCGAAAATAGGAACGACCGTTAGCTCCCGAAAGATCTCTATCAGTGAGAGGTCCAACGTAACCTAGTAAATGTGCAGCGTTGACTTCTGCGAGCCCAGGGTAATTTCTAATCGCTACAGGTGTTGCAGAAATTCCGGGATAAGTATCGGGACGCTCGACGATAGCCAGTGCAATGGAAAGATCTGCTTCTTTGGTAATCGGAATCGGTTGAAAACGTGATCCTGTCCAGCATCCAGCACGAGTTCCTGCCGGTAGTTCCCCACATAAGCGAGTGCGCTGCCAAACATCTGCATAATTAAGTGAGAGCAACTTTGAGAGTGTTCGTAGAACTGCCTCTCCCTTGTCATCCTGTTTATCAATCTTTGTGCGATCAACAGTAATGGCTAGGCCAACTTTGTTAAGTGCCAGTGGCACTCCGGATGAATCAACAATCAATCCACGAGTTGCGGGTGTTACGACATCACGGCTTTGAATACTGAGCGCGGCATCTCTATAGGTAGGACCTGCCGCAACTTGGAGATAGAAAAGGCGCCCTAAAAGAGCGACGAGTAGCGATGCGATAAATATCTGAATAAAGGTCATGCTCAAACGGGAACGTTGATTCATATACGTGATGCCGTTCCAAATACTGCCGCATGAAGCCTAGAGACGATAGGCAGAATCAATGGGGTCACAATTGCACTCCAAAAAGCTGTTCCGAGGCAGATAAAGAGAATTCGGTTGAAGCTACCTAAATTTTCACCGAGCAAGAAACCGATGATTACGTAACCAATCTGCGAAGCAACTACACCGATGATTACCAGAAAAACGATGTTGAGAGGATTGGCGCGCACATGATCATCGCCGTATGAGAGAAATGAGATAAGAAATCCGGCAAGAATCATGATGAGTGTCCAATGACCCATCGGCCCTGATGTTGTCTGCGAAAGATCCATCAATAGCCCCGCACCAAAACCTGTAAGTGCGCCAATTTCGGGAGTGCTCATCGATGCCCAGATGAGTGTCGAGATTAGGAGCAATGAGAAACCTGCAAATGGCAGGCGCAACTGAACAACAAGCGCCTCTTGTGCGATGTAGAAGAGGATGAATATCGGAAAGGCGAAGAAGAAGCGACGCGAAATCATCTGCGAGATCACTCCTGCGCAGCGGCTGTTGGGCTCGGAGTTACCGTAACCGTCACGGTTGGAAGTGGAGTTGGCATTGGCTTTGCCGGAACAAGGGCATCTCGTGGATCAATCTCAGATGACCTAAGGACAACAGAGACAACCGCTAAGGTCGAAAAGTTGACGTAGAACTTCACATCAGCGGTTTGTGTGACAGCACTAGCAGAGTTATCGACCGCAGTTACTTCACCAATCGGCACACCCGGAACAAATGGACGCCCGCCAGTGCTACCTCTCGCCAAAATAACATCTCCGACCTTTACTGTCGTTGTGTTATCGAGAAGTTGTAGCAGAGCTTTTCGTGAACCCTGGCCGCTGAGAATTCCGATTTGCTGTGAACCAGCAATGCGCGCGCCTACTTTAAATGAAGGATCTGAAGCGAGCTCAATTAGCGCACTATTGGAGTACACAACTTTAACCAACCCAACTAATCCAAATCCTGAAATAACTGTCATGTTAGGTCGGATTCCGGATTTGCTTCCGGCGTCAATCGTGATGGTGTTAGTAAATGAAGTACTTGATCCTTGTGAGATGACTTTGGCGCTCACGATTCTGTATTCGGCGGTTCCGGCTAGATCAAGAACACTCTTTAATTGAGCGAGTTCAGCATCGGCATTCTTACGATTTTGCAGTGCTAAGCGCAGTCGATTGTTTTCAGCAGTGAGTTTCTCGATTTTGTTGCGGGTGCGACCTAGATTTGTAACATCTGAGAAGAAGTTACGGAATGGTGAGATGGCCCATGAGCCGGCTTTTTGAAATGGAGAGAGCGCGCTCTGGGTTGTATTGCGAACACCGTTAATGACGGATACGCCTCGCAAATCGAGGGTAATAAGAAAGAGTGCGGTAACAATCAAACCGATGAGCAGAAGCCGCCCACGATTATCGCCACCGTAACGCAATTGAAGGCGCCTTTAGCGACGTGGCTCTGAAATCAAAACCTTTTCAAGGGCTTCGAATTCTTCAATGCACTTACCTGAACCCTCAACAACTGCATCGAGCGGACGGTCTGCAATATGGATAGGCATTCCTGTTTCGCGACGAAGACGCTCATCAAGACCCTTAAGAAGCGCACCTCCACCGGTTAGGACGATTCCGCGATCCATTAAATCGGATGAAAGCTCTGGAGGACACTTATCAAGTGTTCCCTTTACTGCATTAACGATTGCAGTGACTGGGCCTTCAAGTGCTTTGCGAATCTCTGCAGCTGTCACTGTGATTGTCTTTGGAAGTCCTGTTGCAAGATCGCGGCCGCGAATCTCTGCATCGTATTCGTTAGGTAATTGATAGGCAGATCCAATAGCCATCTTGATCTCTTCTGCAGTGCGCTCTCCGAGAAGCAATGAATATTCGCGCTTTACCCAGTCAATAATCGCATGATCGAGCTCATCTCCACCTGTGCGGATTGAAAGGGCAGTCACGATTCCTCCGAGTGAGATAACAGCAACTTCTGTTGTTCCTCCTCCGATATCAACAACCATGTTTCCGGTTGGTTCGTGAATTGGAAGTCCCGCTCCGATAGCTGCAGCCATTGGCTCTTCGATGATGTAAACCTTACGAGCACCTGCTGCATATCCTGCATCTTTAACGGCGCGCTGTTCGACGCCAGTGATACCTGATGGAACGCAGATGACGATACGTGGCTTCGCTAGATAACTGCGCTTATGAACTTTCTGAATAAAGTAACGAAGCATTCGCTCTGTTGTATCAAAGTCCGCGATTACGCCATCTTTGAGTGGGCGGATTGCAACAATGTTTCCAGGCGTGCGACCAATCATCTTCTTCGCTTCGATACCAACAGCGAGGATTCCCCCAGTGTCTTGGTTGACAGCAACTACTGAAGGCTCGTTAAGAACGATTCCGCGGCCACGTACATAGACGAGAGTGTTGGCTGTACCTAGATCGACAGCCATATCGCGACCGATGAATGACATTCTGTTTGACATTTACTTACCTCCAAAGAAGATTGCAATCTCGCGAGCCGCTGATTCAGGTGAGTCAGAGCCATGTACAAGATTCTGTGTAACTTTTGTGCCAGCATCGCGAGCAAGATCGCCACGAATTGTTCCGGGGGCTGCAACTGTTGGATCGGTTGTTCCGGCAATATTTCTAAACCCTTCGATGACGCGGTTGCCTTCGACAACGAGTGCGACAATCGGTCCAGATAACATAAATTCAACGAGCGGCTCAAAGAAAGGTTTGCCTTGATGTTCTGCATAATGTTGTTCAAGAAGCGCGCGATCTGCTTGCAACATGCGAAGTGCAGTAATCGTGTAACCCTTGGCCTCAATACGACCAATAATTTCGCCGATGAGATTGCGCGCAACGCCATCGGGCTTAACAAGGACGAGTGTCTTTTCTAGAGTGCTCACCGGAGCATTCTATTGGGGGTTACGACTCCTGCGCGCCATCAGCTTCGGCTATGAGCTTGGCGCGAATCGCCTCACCCTTTCGTCCGATGACGATTGCTGCCACCCAGAGCCCGCCGAAAATTGGTCCCACTATCGCCATCGAGGGGACAACTACCGCATAGGCAATCATGGGCACCTGCAGCACCGAGCCGAGGATCCATCCCGTTTTCTTCTTGAGCAACCCCGGAGTCAGAAGAAATAGCAGAGCAAGAATCAGACCAGCAATGACTGAGGAAGGTTCGCCATTATCTTTGGCAAGCAAGACCGCGAATCCCATGACGAAAAATTCCATGACGAGAACTGCTGAACCAAGAACGCGCATCTAGATTGTCTCCTTCTTGCCGCTACCTGTCGTTCCAGAATATCTACGACGAACCAAAGTGCGAGCTTGGCCTACTGTCACAACTGAACCAGTGATTAGGATTCCAATCGATTCTTCGCTCAAGGGGCGGATAGTATCTTTTACAGCTTTTTCAATTGCATCCTCGAGAGAATCGGCGGTGAAGACGCGATCTAATCCAAAGACACGTGTAGCAATCTTTTCTAACTCTGCCAGCGCAAGTGTGCGGGGTGAGGAATTGACGGTAACGATGATTGAGCTCATCACTTTCTCAAGTTCAATTAAGGCGCCTTCGACATCTTTATCTCCCAACGCGGCGAAAATTCCAATTACCTCATCAAATGTGAATTCATTTTCGATGGTCTGCCTTAACGCTTTTGCGCCATGTGGATTATGGGCCGCATCGATAATGATTGTGGGGTCGCGATGAAGAATCTCGCATCGCCCAGGTGATTGGGCCGCAGCGAATCCAGCCACGACTGCCTCATAATCGAGCTCTTGCTCGCCGAAGAAAGCTTCTACTGCAACTAGTGCTGCAGCCGCATTTGAAGCTTGATGCTTACCGTGCAACGGTAGGAAAATATCTTCGTAGCGATCCTTTGGAGTACGAATCGTGAGTAATTGGCCTCCGACTGCAAGTGCGCGACTCTCGACTTCGTATTCAATTC
>JBIKSV010000045.1:0-9255 GCA_044348425.1 Candidatus Planktophila sp.
GGGTCGCTAAAGATAGAGAGTGTCCACACGCTCTCTATCTTTTTAATACAGAGTGTTAGTACAGAGTGTTAGTTAAGAAATTAGCTAAACAATTAAATAATGGCTCGGTAGCTCAGTTGGTACGAGCGCGCGACTGAAAATCGTGAGGTCGACAGTTCGATCCTGTCCCGAGCCACTTCTAAAAAATTTCTTTGCCTGCGAAAATTATCCGGCAGAACCCGAACCAGATGGTCCAGCTTTACGCTGAACTTGTGGAGCGCCACCTGAACGTTGGCCGCCTTTAATCTTCGATCCGCCCTCGGCATGAGTTTGAGTGCCTGGAGCGCCCTTCTTATTCTTTTTTGCTTCAAGGGCGGCAAGCATCTTCGCTTTTACATCATCTGCTGGGGTATTGGACATGGTGAAAGTTTACCCCTCAGATGGGATTCGTAGGAAAAATATCAGCTGCGCCACCCATGTAAGTACTGCAATCGCTAAAGCCTGGCGACCAAAGGAATCTGGCCAGGTATAGAGAACGAGAGCAAGGGCTCCAAAAAATGCGGCCATCGTCCAAAGAATTATCGCTGTTCTCTTTCGATTAAACCCTAACCGCATCAAGCGATGAGATAAATGATCTCGACCACCTTGAAAAGGTGAGATCCCGCGATAGAGACGTGAGATGACAGCAACGCTTGTATCTAATATCGGAGTTGCCATCAGAATCACCGGAATTGCAAGTGACATATAGGTCGGTACAACACCTGGGCTGAGGCGAATTGTTAATACAGAGATAATGATTCCCAGGAAGAGCGATCCGGCATCGCCCATATAAATCTTCGCCGGATGCCTGTTCCATATCAAAAAGCCTGCTGTGGCACCCGCTGTGACAGCAGCAAGTGCGCTGACCAAGATTTGCTGACGGTCGTAGGCGATAAAGAAGAGGAAGAAAGTGATAACCGCAACCGTTCCAGCTGCTCCCCCATCATGATTATCGAAGAAGTTAATTGAATTACATACCCCGACTATCCATACTGTCGTTACTACATAATTGAGCAGCGTACTTCCGAAAGCAGTGCCAATCGTGTCAGTTGCAATCAAAATACTTGCAACAAGAATTCCGGTAAAGGTCTGTGCAATCAATCGTGGCCATGGCTGCAGACCTCGCAGGTCATCCCACAAACCCATCAGAGAAATTGCCACTGCTGGAACAAGCACCGTGCTCGCTAGCTTTAGCGTCTCCATTGAAAAATCAACAGCCAAGAGAGACCCATAGGAAGCAGCTAGAACGCCAATTGCAATTGCAACACCACCCAGATAAGGGACCGGTTCTTTCTGAACTTTGCGCTCTAAATTTGGAGCATCAACAGCATCGAAACGGATAGCAACTTTGCGAATTTGCGGTGTAATTATTCCGACGAGTGCAAAAGTTAGAAATCCCAGCAGGGCAAATTCAGCTATTGAATAATTCATAAAGAAAAATATTAACCCTGGCTCTTAAAGTAATTTTGGCGGAGATCATCAACTTCAGATTTTCGATATCTGCGGTGCCCACCTAGAGTGCGGATTGATGTTAACTTGCCCGCCTTTGCCCAGCGGGTGACAGTCTTTGGATCTACACCGAAGAGATCAGCAACTTCGCGTGGAGTGAGAAGAACCTCTGCATCAGGGCCACGATTCATCATTACTCACCTCAAATCTGTAAATACGAAAAAGTTGTCCGAATTGCTCTTTATGTCGGGAAGTATCGGGGAGAAAGGGGTTACTTGGCAATACGGCAAAACCATAATTGAACGCTGCACGCCTCAAAAAGCGGATTCAAGTGCTTGGACTGGCCGCCAACGTCGCACCAAACGCTCATAACCTTCGCCTGCAATTGCACCATCTCCCGCTGCTAATCCGGCAAGACTGAAGATAACATCCTCAATCGATCCATCATCTTCAATACCGCGCAGGCCATCCTCTTTCAAGGTGGAGTCAAGATAGCCAGCAAGCCCTCCGTAATCGAGCTCAACATATGAAAGTGGATGAAAGAGCTGTAGCCACTCAATGAGGACTTCAATCTCTTGCGCGACGACACCTTCACCGAAAGATTGGAGAACAACTGCATGCGAATTTTGGCTTCGCTCTATTGCTTTGGCAATTGTCGTTCTTGCCTGAGAAAAGGCAACGCCATCAATATATCCACGACTTCTATCAACTGGCAGGAAGAGAGCCAGCCAACGTGGGGGCACCATCCATGTTTCGGTAATGATGTGCGGAATGCGATCTTCAATACTGTCCATGCCTGATGAAATGACTTCTTCTAGGGGCGGCGGCAGAAAGAATGGAAGTGCTGTTGACGGAATTGATTCCTTAAAGTCTTCTAAGGCGCTCCAACAACGGGTAGCAGTTGACCATGGCGCGATATATCTCGTTCCATCAATTTCTAGAAAGTGGGCTCCGTCGGAGCGCAGCGCGGGTGGTTCAGGGGCGATCAATCTCTGCAGAGCGAGCGCTTGTTCTGCGCGGCGCGAATCAACGGTGATATCAACGCTTTCCCAACGTAATCTATCGGCAGCAGGAAAGGCTGAGATTGGTTCAAAGATTCGCAAGGATGCGACGTAAGGAGTTAAGAACTTCATTGACGTCGAATCAATCAATGTGCGCTAAGCGCGTGGAATGTAATTGCCCTCAGCAAAGGGATCGTCTTCATCACGATCTTGCTGGAGAGGGGCTTCGCCGTGGAGCTCCTTAGATAGACGATCAATATCCATCTCTTGGGAGTTGTACTTTAAATCACGAGCGACTTTAGTCTGCTTTGCTTTTGCACGGCCGCGACCCATGGGCGAGACCTCCTCATCATATTTGCTCTGTCAGGCGGGTAGTTTATCGCTTCAAAGGTCAGGACTCCAAAGCTGGCTCTCTTTTGGGGAAAAATCCCCCTCAAGCCCCTTCATCTGCCCCTGCTAGCAGAACCTTTACACCCAGAATTGCCCCAAGTAGACTGAAATAAATCCCTGGGGGGCTAATGGCTACAGCTGAATTAGAAGTTTCACAGTACAAACTCAATGGGTCAGCAGATAAATCATTAGATCACAGCTTGATCTCCTGCCAACGTGTGGGCAGCGGTGAAACGATCCAGGTTCCGGCATTTCTATCTAAAGATGGGGTTCTGCGGGTCCGAGTGCAGGGGGCCGAAAATGAGTGGGCCTCCCTTAAAACTAACAATGGTGAAATCCTCTCTTACGAAAAGTCATGGAGTTTTTCTCAACCACGATTGACTGGAAAACCAGATTCATCAATTTTGAAAGATGAAAACGGTGATCCATTCCTCTGGTTAGCTGACACAGTTTGGTTTGGCCTCACGGATCGAATTTCGAATGACGAGTGGAAAGCTTTGATGCAGAAGCGATCAAAGCAAGGTTTTAATGTTATGCAAGTTGTTTCTGGTTTATTACCGGAGGCAGCTTTTGGAGAGAAAGCAACTTTGCTTGATGGAGTCGCTTCTTGGACTCTCGATAAGAAAGAGCTCGAGAAGCGTTGGTGGGATGCGGCAGATATTCGTGTCATAGATGCTATTGAAGCTGGACAGATTCCTGCTCTCGTTGGAGCTTGGAGTTACTACATTTTGGAATTTGGAGCCGAAAGGCTCACGGAACATTGGAACGAAATGATTGCGCGGTGGGCATCATTTCCCGTCTTCTGGTGTGTGGCAGGTGAAGTTGGCTTGATGCAATATGCAGATCTTTTCACTGATGATATGCAGGAGAGAGCACTTGCCATTCAACAGATGTGGAAGCCAGTTGTTTCTCATGTAAGAAATACCGATCCTTGGCATAGGCCGATTACCGTTCATCCATGCCCTGCCTTTAATTACTCATCTACAGAGGCTCTACAAGGTGATCAAGATTTGGATTTTGTCTGGCTTCAAACTGGACACGCTGATGTCAATGTCATCAAAGGCACTCTGGCAGCACTGAACAAAGCCCAGCGCGATTCAAAGTTACCGGTCATCAATAGCGAAGTCTGTTACGAAGGTATCGCAGGTGGATCACCAGCATTGATACAGCGATATCTCTTCTGGACACATCTTCTGCAAGGTGCCGCTGGCCACACATACGGGGCTCAAGGTATTTGGGCATTCCATGATGACCAGACGAGCCCTGGTGCGATGTGGGGTTGGATTCCTTGGCAAGAAGCAGTCGAACTTCCCGGAGCAACCCAGCTTGGTATCGGAGCACAATACTTGCGCAGCATTGATTGGAATGGCTTTACCGCAGCGAATGACTCAATCAAATTACATGCAGATCTCGAAAACCCACATCGCCCATGGGCAGGCAAGACGCAGAACTTTCTGATTGCTTATTTCCCGGCTGTCAGTATGGCTCCCGCATCACAAGGAATCTCATTTGAGTTAGCAAAGATTTCTTTCCAGAATCTCAAAGCCGATTCGCCTTATCAGATGCAGATTATTAACCCACGAGATGGAGCCATAATTCGCAACGAGAAGATTAAAAGTGATAACGCAGGCGTCTGGGTATTTACGAGCACAAATATTGCTAGTCCACTTCCAACTATGGAAGATTGGCTTGTAAGTCTTCAATTACTCCCATGAGTGAAAATGTAGATTTGGATTTTGACGCCTTTGGTGTTCCCGGATTCTTCGGTAAACCTGCCGGCACGATAAAGAGAGAGATACATCCAGAAGGTTTTAAAGATGCCTTCTGGGTATCCAATCCATCTCGCCAATCGGATTTACATGTTCTCTTCACCACAACAATCGAGGTAGAAGAGGGGATACATACCTTTGATCTTCAATCCAGCGGAAATTTTCAGTTACTTATTGATGGAGAAATCAAAGTACGTGGGCCGATCCGATTCTCATCACACCTTCCCGAGTACTATTCGCAAGATTTTTACCTCAGTAAGGGCCGACATGTAGTTACCATCTTTGCACACGGAGAGTTTCTCAAGACTCGAACAATGGCTCCCCTGCCAAATTTTGTATGGGTCCGGATATCTTCAGAAAGTGGGCCTATTCCGCTTACTTGGCAGGCTCAGGAGCTCCTCGAATATGCGGCAACGCGTTTGAGAATCAGCGAGCTTCTTGGCTGGGTTGAATGGTTGGAAGAACCTCTCAAGGATACAAATGAGCGAAAGAGCGTTGCCAATGTTGATGGATTACTAGAGCTAACAGGACCGCTCATTAAATCTGAATTGCAGATCCCGGCACTTCCTACCTTGACGCCAGTGAAGGTCGCGGAAGGTCGCTTTAGAGATACCTTTACAGGATATAAATATGACGATCTTGCCTCTCAGTACTTGTTGGCAGATCTCAACCCAGATCCTTCTGATGATACTGATGGCATTTGGGTTCGTTATGAACTAGGAAAAATTCGAATCGGGTACTTTAGCTTTGAAATTGAGAGTGAATTTGAGGGCGAAATCAAAATAGCCTATGCCGAGAAGCTGACTCCTCATAGCGAAGTTTCTCCGGTTGTGGCTCTTTCGGCTGGAGCAACCCGAATGATTCAGCATTTCAATTTTTCTGCAGGTGTAACAAAAATCGAGCCTTTCCAATCTATGGGAGCAAAGTACATTGAAGTGCGCGTAACCTCTCGGGGCCGGATAGATATAAAGAATCCAAAGTTTATCGAACGTGATTTCTTAGGCGAACCTGGTGGGTATCTTATTAGCGAAGATTCCCTGCTCAATAACATTTGGCAGGTTGGAATTGAAACTCTGCGATCATCCGCCGAAGATGCTCTTGTAGATTCAATTCGCGAACGCGCAGAGTGGGTTGGAGATGTTGTTACATCAGCACTGAATATTCTGGCCGTTGGATGGGGCGATTACACCTTAGTTAAAAGAGCAATTTTGCATGCCGCAGCATCTGCGCGAGAAGATGGAATCGTTGCGGGATCAGGACCAGGAGAATTGATTTATCTTGGTACATACGCCTCGATGTGGACTACCGCTTGTCTTCAGATAGCAATCGAGGAAGGCGACACTGCAATCTTATTTGAGTTCGAAGAATCTGCTCGAGCAAATATGAACGGCCTATCAAAGCTTATTGAGGATTCTGGGCAACACGGTTTACCTTGGTCATTTGTTGACTGGGGTTATAAAGCTCCTGAAGGTCAACCAGATTTAGCTGTCCTATCTCATTTTGTGAAAGCCCTTGATTCTTGGATGCAATGGCTTGAACTCATCGGCAAAATCGATGAAAGCACTACCTGGAAACCACGTTACGAACATTTTCTTGCGCTAATTGCCAAGAACCTTCCATCCTTTCCAGGAAAATATCACGCTTACACACTCGCTGCACGTAACGGAATCATTGACCACACTGAGGCAGCGCCAGTTATTGACGAATACATTCGGGCGGGATTTCCTTACAACAGAGAGGCAAAGAGACTTCGCGACCCACTTAATGTTGCTGAAGGAATGATCACTCCATACTTCACAAACTACTCAATGCCGATTTTGATTTCTGCCGGAGAAGGAGAGAAAGTCGCCGATTTTTGGCGCACCAACTGGGGATGGATGCTCGATAAGGGCGCAACTACTTGGTGGGAAGTTTTCGATGATCGTTGGAGCCATTGCCATTACTGGAGCGGCGCACCGACTTGGCAGTTATCTAGATTTGGACTTGGTTTACATCCATCGTTGAATTCCAGTGGTTCCAGCATCTCTCTTGCAGTAAATGATTTCTCACTTGAGCGTCTTAAGGGGCGAATTCATCTTCCAATAGCTAAGTGGGTAGATGTTGAGTGGGAACATGTAGGAGCAGATGAAATCTCTTACAGTCTCACAAATAGCAACGAATTTGTTCTTTACAAAGATAACGAGCGATTAGTTATCAAACCTGGAACACACAAGTTCATGCTTAGAAGAGTTGCTGGTCAGGATAAATTTCTCTGATATTCCGAGCGTAGATATGACTTGCCGCTCTCTGACTTTTCCGACTTCTCGATACTGCCAGCAACCCAAGCCTTCATTCCTCGCGCTGCCAATGATCGAATAATGAGGTCGGCAGCATCAGCAGCAACAATTGCGCTCATCCCGATTCCGCAGTTCCAGGTGCGTTCCATATCATCCTGTGGGACACCCGCCACATCTGCCAAGAATTTCATCTCGAGAGGAAGCGACCAAGTCGAACGGTCGTAGACAGCGACTAAACCATCTGGGATCACTCTTGCTGTGTTATCCGCTAGCCCCCCACCGGTTATATGGCTGAAGGTTCTAATGTTTTCATGTTGCGCTTTAATGAGTGCCAAGCAATCGAGAGTGTAAATCTCAGTGGGGGTCAAAAGAACTTCGCCTAAAGATTTCTCAAAGTCATAGTTTCGAGTGAGTTCTAGTTCTTGTGTGGCAAGAATATGGCGGACTAATGAGAACCCATTTGCGTGAATTCCGCTTGCAGGCATTGCAACGATTACATCGCCACTCTTAACGCGATCCGCACCGAGCTGTCGATGTGCATCGACCACACCAGTCGCTGCACCCGCAATATCAAATTCATCTTCTTTGAGAAGTCCAGGATGTTCTGCTGTTTCGCCACCAATAAGTGCGGTACCTGCTTTTGTGCAACCCCGAGCGATGCCGGAGACAATTGCGGCGATTCGCTCTGGAATAACTTTTCCAACTGCAATGTAATCAGTCATAAAGAGTGGCTCTGCACCGCACACCACAAGATCATCAACAACCATAGCGACTAGATCTTCGCCGATTGTGTCGTAGATTCCCATTTGGCGGGCAATCTCTGTTTTTGTTCCTACGCCATCGGTTGATGTTGCAAGAAGCGGGCGCTTCATATTCTTGAGAGCAGATGCATCAAATAACCCAGCAAAGCCTCCGATGCCACCCATGACTTCTGGTCGTGATGCTTTAGCAATCGAAGCCTTCATTAACTCGACGGCGCGATCGCCAGCATCGATATCTACCCCAGAGTCCTTATAAGTCGCCATTAATTGCCTACCTCTGTGATCTCTAAACGAGTCTTACCTTCGGATAAATCTGCTGGAATTGCAATTGGATACTTACCTGAAAAACAAGCAGTGCAGAGCTTATCTTCGGAAACTTTTGTTGCCTCAATTAATCCGGCCTCAGATACAAATCCTAAAGAATCTGCACCAATTGATTGACGAATCTCTTCAACGCTCATCTCAGCGCCAATGAGTTCAGCCCTGGTCGCAAAATCGATACCGTAAAAACATGGCCATTGAACAGGTGGTGATGAGATGCGAACGTGAATCTCAAGTGCGCCTGCCTCACGTAACATTTTTACAATTGCTCTTTGAGTATTTCCCCGGACAATCGAATCATCAACAACGACAATTCTTTTACCCTCAATAATCTCTCTTAAAGGGTTGAGTTTTAAGCGAATACCCAATTGACGAATAGTTTGTGATGGTTGAATGAATGTTCGACCAACGTAGGAATTCTTAACGAGTCCTAAGCCAAATGGAATTCCAGACTCTTTTGCAAAGCCAATAGCGGCAGGCGTTCCAGATTCAGGGACAGGAATAACAAGATCTGCATTAACTGGTGCTTCTACCGCAAGGCGACGACCGATTGCACCACGCACTGCGTGAATACTTTGACCGGCAATCGTTGTATCAGGACGTGCCAGGTAGACATATTCAAAGATGCACCCCTTTGGATTTGGCGTTCCCCACATTTGTGACCGAACTCCGTCACCATCGATTGCAATGAATTCACCAGGTTCAATCTCGCGCACAAAAGTTGCTCCGACAATATCAAGGGCTGCCGTCTCTGAAGCAACCGCCCAGCCTTTCTCTAACTGTCCAAGGACGAGTGGACGTACGCCATTAAGATCGCGCGCTGCATAAAGAGTCGTCTCATCCATAATGACTAGTGAAAACGCACCCTGCAAAAGTGGAAGAACAGCAACTATGTTCTCTTCGATAGTCTCATGATCTTGTAGACCAATCAGCGCTGTCATAATCTCTGTATCAGTCGTAGCACCGCGTCCCAGTTTTGGTTGCTCTGGTTCTAGTTTGCGGACTAAATCAAAGAGTTCCGCGGTATTCGTCAGGTTGCCATTGTGTCCTAAAGCTATTGTCCCGTACTTAGTAGGGCGCAGAGTTGGCTGGGCATTGACCCAGGTGCTCGAACCAGTCGTGCTGTAACGACAATGACCTATGGCAATTTCACCTTTAAGTGAGGCGAGATCGCTCTCCGTAAAAACCTGTGAGACTAGTCCCATATCTTTAAAGATGACGATTCTCTCTCCATCAGATGTTGCAATACCTGCTGACTCTTGCCCGCGAT
>JBIKSV010000009.1:0-31611 GCA_044348425.1 Candidatus Planktophila sp.
ATATATGTCGCTTGATTGAATGAAGTGAGTAAATAAAGAGTGGTGCCCCCGACAGGATTCGAACCTGTGCACCTGCCTCCGGAGGGCAGTGCTCTATCCCCTGAGCTACGGGGGCCTGATTTATTCTGGCCCAGAGGATAGATTATCCGACTATGAGCACTTCTAATTTTGAGTTGGCCTACTTTGCAACAGGTTGTTTCTGGGGGGCAGAACGTCGTTTCTGGTCACTTCCTGGGGTTAATGCAACTCGAGTGGGATACATGGGCGGAATCAAAGTAAATCCAACCTATGAAGAGGTCTGTACTGGGCGAACACTTCACACTGAAATGGTGGAAGTAAGTTTCGATCCTGCATTAATTAGTTATGAATCACTCTGTCGAGAGTTCTGGGTGATGCATGATCCAACATCACTTAATCGCCAAGGCGGAGATATCGGAACGCAATACCGAAGCTCAATTTTCTTTACGAGCGATCAACACAGAGATACGGCAATTGCAACTCGCGATCGATATCAGAGTGCACTTACTCGCGATGGAATTGGTGAAATCGTGACAGAGATTCTCGATGCGACGGGGGTTGTTTTCTATCCAGCAGAGGAATATCACCAGCGCTATCTGGAGAAGAACCCCAACGGATATGACTGTCACTCAAGTACGGGCACCCCATTTCCGTTGTAGTCGGGCTTTAATTCCGCTTCAGCTAAGAGCTCTCCAGCAATACCAGGCTACGATGCTGCGATATGGGCGAAACTTCTCTCCCTTGAGCTCAAGTTCTTTAGGCGAAATTTCAGCTTTGAGAGCATAGATTTTCTCCCAGCCTCTTCGAACGCCAAGATCTCCGGTGGGCCAGATATCAAGGCGGCCTAATTGAAACATCATAAACATATCTACTGTCCAGGGCCCTACGCCCCATAGAGATGTCAGTTGTGAAAAAATCTCTTCATCGCTTTCAATTAAATGAAGCGAATTGATTTTGATTTCCTTCGAAAGAGCAGCAGAGGCAATTCCTTGAATTGTTCGGAACTTCGCTCCCGATACACCAGCCGCACGCATATCTGGCTCGGAAATCATTGCAATACGGGCAGGGGTTACTCTGCCGCCTGCTAATTTTTTCACTCTGAGATAAATGGTTTCTGCCGCTTTCACTGCCAACTGCTGCGAGATAACCGATTCAACGAGAGATTCAAAATGTGTCACCGATTTATCCCCGCGACCTATGCTGCAGAGCGGATGAGCCGCAATGACAGGTGCCAACTTCTTATCTCGTGATGCAAGGTCAGAAGTAATCAACTTCATTTCTCTCTCACTTATGGGCGTTAAGGGCATGTGGCAATCATGGAGAAGAGAGTTCTAGATGGCAAGAAAGTTGGCAAGAAAGAAGCGCAACTAGGCGAATTCATTAATTTGTATCCGCAGCTATTGCCTGAGGAGATACCCTTGCTCCATGGAAAATCTTCACCCTGAGAGCGTTGCTATCAATGCCGGCCGCCCAGATCCGCAAGCAGGCGCACCTCTCAATCCTGATATTTCACTCAACTCAACTTATATCGCAGGTGGAATTGGATATGGGCGTTTTGGAAATCAGACATGGAGCGCCCTTGAAGAGGCCATAACAGCGCTAGAGAATGGTGATTCAACTCTTGCATTTAGTTCTGGCATGGGTGCAATCACCGCAGTCTTCTCGCTATTGCCACATGGTGCACCAGTCGTTGCATCCGATCAAGGCTATAGCGGCACGATGACGCTTTTGAAGAAGTATCACGAACAAGGAAGATTGGAAGTTCGTTTTGTTGATATTTCAAATACTGCAGATGTATTTGAAGCTCTCATTGGAGCCGCTTTCCTCTGGATTGAATCACCAACTAATCCAGGTCTGAAAGTTGCTGAACTCCCACAGATTATTGGTGAGGCAAAGAAAAGAAATATGGGCGTTGCAGTCGACAATACTTTTGCAACGGCTCTGAATCAGCAGCCATTAAATCTAGGCGCTGATATTTCAATGAACTCAGTGACAAAATATTTATCAGGACATAGCGATGTGATTATTGGATCGCTCACCATGCGCGATCCTGCACTTTACTCTCGCCTACTTGAGGCACGGACGCTCCAAGGTTCGATTCCTGGGCCATTCGAATCATGGCTTGCCCTGCGCGGTTTACGTACTTTCCCATTGCGATTTAGAGCAGCCGAGGCAAGCGCCCGCGAAATCGTGAAGCGCCTACCAACCCTCGCTAAGGTATCTAATATTCGTTATCCAGGATTTGGTGCGATTATCTCTTTTGAGATTGATGCTCCGGTTGCCGAAATCGAAAATGTTCTGAATGCATCTGAATTGATTTCTAACGCAACCAGCCTAGGCGGGGTAGAGACAACTTGGGAACGTCGCCGACGTTGGCCATCTGAGAGTGAGAGCATCTCCGAAAACCTAGTTCGTCTCTCTGTGGGGTGCGAACACATTGAAGATCTGTGGCGCGATATTTCACAATCTTTGGCACCATAGACCTACTACATACGGCATATTCGCCTCAAAGAGAGTATTTTTATCCCATGAAAGCGCTCCGCCGAATCATCGCCACTATTACCGTCACCTTGCTTGCTTTCAAAGCTGTCGCTAGTTTTCTTAGTTGGATTGAGAAGCAAGAAGATTCCGAGGTAGATGCCTGGATTGATGAAGATGAATTTGAGGATGCATAGTTGGATACCTATCAAGCAGGTGTTTGCAATATCGGTGGAGCAGAGGTAGCGCGCCGTCGACAGGTTGCAATCTTTGGTGGAGTAATTTTTCTCGCTCTCGCCCTTTACTCAATAATCCAGAACTTCTCGCCAATTGCCACATTAGTACTTATTGCGCCAGCTTCGATATTCGCTATTGGATTTGTGCAATCTCGCAAGCGTTTCTGTCTAGCGTATGGCTTGATGGGCACCTTTAACTTTCAGAAATTAGGATCAATTACCAAAGTTGAAGATAAGGCTGCTCTAGCGGCAGATAGAAAAATGGCGTTTCAAATTATTGTTCAATCAATGGGTCTAGCGCTAATTCTTACTTCAATCATCGCACTAGTTAACTCGTTTTAACTAATCTCAAATCTTTTTAAACTAAAACTAGAATTAGCGAGTCTTATTTCTCTGAGTTTCACGGTTCATCTTTGATTTCATACCCTTGACAGGCTCTTGTGGTGGAACAGGCAAAGGCCCTAAGTCCTCGCGTGCCTTTTCAAGCAAGGCAGCAGCACTGCTCTTGACTTCATCAAATTTTGCCGAGAGCAAGCTCTTATCGGTTGGTCCCTTTGCACTTCGTAAAGCAGTTACATATTCACGACGTGCTTTCTCGATTGCAATCTTGAAATTCTGATTGAGTATTCGCATTTCAACTTCACGTGCTTTAAGTTTGTTGAAATAAATCTCTAACTCGAGTCGATACTGTTCTTGAGGAGAGAGCGAAGCTGTTGGCGCTGGATTCTGATCAGCATAAACAGGTGTGATTGCCAACGAAGTAAAGACTACGGATGTGGCGAGTAGAGCAGCGGGGAAGTGTGCTCTCATTCGCTTGTGATAGGTAGCCATGGCGCAATTCTGCTCTTATTTTTTGTGAGGTGCCTGTGAATAGGGAAATCTTCGCCTGTGTCTGCCTCACGGGTAGAGAATTACACTCCAACATGGCAAGGTTCTCGCATGGCTCAGCAAATTCTCATCATTGATGACGAGGCAGGGGTTCGTGAACTCCTCGCCGATGCGCTCAAGCTCGCAGGATTCGACACCCTAACCGCAGCAGATGCAATGGTTGCCCAGACGATGTTGCGCACCGCCAAACCAGATCTTCTGATAGTTGATATCAATATGCCTCTCATGGATGGCTTTGAATTTATTGAGCGAATCCGCAGTAACGGAGATCAAACTCCAGCGCTTATGTTGAGCGCACGAGCAGATCGCGCTGACGTCACACGCGGCCTCACCCTCGGGGCCGATGATTATGTGACAAAGCCATTTGGTTTAGAAGAACTTGTCCTACGAATTCGCGCCATTTTGCGCCGCTCACAATTTAACGAATCGACCTCGACTTCTTTATCGTGTGGTCCGGTTGCACTCGATGAGGCATCACACCAAGTCACCTTTAATGGTGAAGTAGTTGATCTATCACCAACAGAATTTCGCTTACTTCATGTTCTTCTGGAATCAAAAGGCCGAGTTCTCAGCAAGAGTGTTCTGCTTGATGAAGTTTGGGGCATCAACTTCGAGACTGAAACAACTGTTGTTGATACCTATATCTCTTACCTAAGAAAGAAACTTCACCGCGATGGTTTCGAAGGAATTCGCACAATCCGTGGCGTCGGGTTTCAGCTTCAGGCTGAGAAGAAGTGAATCTCAACTCAACCACCCGCCTTCGCCTAGTCACAATCGCAGTGACCACCCTTTTGACGGTGGGAATCGGTGGTTATGCCTCGGTTCACACTTATCAGAGCGACCAAGCAAAAGTTGATTCTCGGATAACCGAAACGATACAAGCAGCAATTGAAAATCCTGGGCGAGAAATCAGCGCTTCGCTTTTCTTCCTTGATCAATATTCTCTAGATCTATCGCTCTTCTTGCTTTCGCGTGATGACCAATTGACGATAGTTAATGAATCCACTGAACTCGCATTTAAAGATTTTTCTCTAGAAGCAATCAAAGCATCTGAAGGCCAGGTTAGTGGTGGCCTTGATGGAGAAGATTTTCATTTTCAAGCACTTGAGATAGCAGACGGCGATTATCTGATTGTTGCGGGTTCAATTGAAGCGGCAGCGCAAGCATTGCGTGCCAATCTCGTTGCAGTTGCTGGCTTTAGCGCTATAGCAAATTTCTTCGCCTTCATTTTGCTTTCATTCTTTATTCGAAAAATTAAAAGACGTGATGATGTTGATGCACTTGCTCGTATGCAAGAATTTTTAGGCGATGCATCTCACGAACTCCGGACGCCGCTAACGGTGATTAAAGGTTATGTTGAGATGCTCAGCAAGAAGCAGATATCTGATCCAGAGATGCAGGCTCGCGCATTTGGTCGAGTGAACTCTGAAATCGGAAGAATGGAAGGTCTGATTCATGACCTTCTCTTGCTGGCAGAACTTGGTGAATCAGCCGTCAGAAATCAAGAAGTTGTGGATCTGAGTGCGATAGTGCGAGCCCATAGCGATGATTTTGCAACGCTACATCCAGACCGCGAAGTCGCGATAGAGATTCAAGACAATCTAGAAGTACTTGCACTCAAAGAATATCTCTCGAGATTTATTCAGAATGCTCTGGGAAATATTGCAAGACATACGCCTGGCGATGCCCCAGTCCGCGTTACGGTTACAAGAATCGGCAGAAGCATTCATATGGCGATAGAAGATGGTGGACCTGGTTTACCTCAAGGCGCTTATCGCGACAAGTTACGCACACTCAATAGATTTGATAAGTCACGTTCCCGAGAAAATGGTGGATCCGGACTCGGTTTGAGCATCATGGCTGCGGTGGTCGAGAAGATTGGAGGCGAGTTCTATCTACGCCCTAGCGAGCTTGGGGGTTTAGCGGTGATTGTTACCTTACCTCTTCTCTCAAATTCCAATAAGTAAATCGCTACCATTGCATCATGAGCGAGATTAGTTCGGCGCTGCAAGAGTTGCATGCAGCTATTCTCAACTCTCAGAACTTTACTCGGGCAGTTCTATCGGGTCGCAGGCGCAATATGGAAGTTGCTTATGAACGGATAGATATTCGGCCAGTTGAAATCAAGAAAACAATCATGACGCAGTTGACGTATAGCGATGGTCGCGCCATGACAACCAAAAACTATTTACCAAATGAACTCCCATTTCTTGAGCTAGCGCAATCTGGCTATTCCAATATTCTTGTCGAAACCACCACAGAAACGCTGACCCTGAGATTTTCAAAGAAAGGGGAGCCACTTTTTGCGAGAGCCAAATCAGAGAGCACTCAGAACTTGGCGCATGACCGCCAGAAAGAGCGCCTCTTAGATTCGAACAATACGTTTTTGAAAGAAGTTGGCATCTCAGATAAGTCGGGTGTCATTAAGCCCTCAATGATGGATAAATACATGCAGGTAGAAGAATTTCTTCGCCTACTAATTCCAACACTCAATGAAGCGATAAGTGCCGGACATGTTCATAAACCAACACCGGAGCACCCATTAACGGTGGTAGATCTTGGGTGCGGTCATGCTTATCTCACTTTTGCAGCACATCAGTATCTACAGGCCCATCAAATACCAGTAAAGGTTATTGGAATCGATATTCGTGAAACTTCTCGAGTGAGAAATAATCAGATTGCAAAGAAATTAGGAATTGATTCAACAATCGAATTTTTAGCAGAAGAAATTTCATCAGCCTCTGTTGTGGGAGCAGATATCGCAATTGCCCTTCATGCCTGTGATACAGCAACCGATGATGCAATTGCATGGGCAGTAAACCACGACGTACCGTTGACTCTCTTTGCTCCATGTTGTCATCACGATATTCAGTCTCAGATGAAGGTTGCCCCCGAACCTTGGGCGATGGTCACACGTCATGGCATTATGCGAGAAAGATTGGGTGATCTGATTACCGATTCGTTACGCATTCAATTGATGAAAATGCATGGATATCGTGTTGAGGCGATTGAATTTGTAGGGGGAGTGCATACCCCCAGAAACTTGATGATTCGCGGTGTGAAGACCGGGGCACAAGTGAGCGCCGCCGATGAAGCTCAATATCTCTCAATGGTTGAGCTCTGGGGAGTTAAGCCTGTTCTTGCTGGATTATTGAACCGATAGACAATATTGCTCCGTTAGACTGGACCCATGTCTAAGGTACTTGCTTCCCTACCCGTAGGTGAAAAAGTTGGAATCGCCTTCTCTGGAGGGCTCGATACATCTGTAGCTGTTGCCTGGATGCGCGCAAAAGGCGCTGTCCCTTGCACTTACACCGCTGACCTCGGTCAATACGATGAGAGCAATATTGAGACAATTCCAGATCGTGCGCGCGAGTACGGTGCAGAGATTTCTCGTCTCGTTGATTGCAAAGTGCCGCTTGTCGAAGAAGGCTTAGCTGCAATTGCTTGCGGAGCATTTCATATTCGCTCAGGTGGAAAACAATATTTCAATACAACTCCTCTAGGGCGCGCAGTTACCGGCACTCTTTTGGTTCGTGCAATGTTGCAAGATAGCGTTGAAATTTGGGGCGACGGTTCGACCTACAAAGGCAACGACATTGAGCGTTTTTATCGCTACGGTCTTTTGGCAAATCCAAACCTTCGTATCTACAAGCCTTGGCTTGATGCCGACTTTGTGCGTGAGCTCGGTGGTCGTAAAGAGATGTCAGAGTGGTTAGTCGCCCATAATCTTCCTTATCGTGACAGCACTGAAAAGGCGTATTCAACTGATGCCAATATTCTCGGGGCAACACATGAGGCCAAAAATCTCGAGCAACTCGATGCTTCAATCGAAATTGTTGACCCAATCATGGGTGTTAAATTCTGGGATCCAACAGTTTCCATACCTTCAGAAGATGTGCGGATTCAATTTGTGCAAGGTCGCCCAGTAGCAATCAATGGGAAAGATTTTACCGATGTCGTTGCTTTGATGAGAGAAGCAAATGCAATTGGTGGCCGTCATGGACTCGGCATGAACGATCAAATCGAAAATAGAATTATTGAAGCAAAGAGCCGCGGCATTTACGAGGCTCCAGGAATGGCTCTTATCTTTATCGCCTACGAACGTTTAATTAGCGCAATCCATAACGAAGATACAATTGCGAATTATCATGCGGAAGGTCGCCGCTTAGGCAGATTGTTATATGAGGGTCGTTGGTTAGATCCGCAGAGCTTGATGCTCCGCGAATCACTAACGCGTTGGGTGGCATCTGCAGTTACGGGCGAAGTTACCCTGCGCCTGCGCCGTGGTGATGATTTCTCAGTAATTAATACCAGTGGCCCAGCTTTGAGCTACCATCCAGATAAGCTTTCAATGGAACGCACAGAAGATGCTGCCTTCGGACCAACCGATCGCATTGGTCAGTTAACTATGCGCAACCTTGATATTGCCGATACTCGCGCTAAGTTAGAGATGTACCGCGAGCAAGGCCAATTGGGCGGCGGCGAGTTTAAGTTAATCCGTCAACTAGAGGATTAATTTATGAGCTCCTTGCGTAAGCAACGCTCTCTTCTGGGCGCAGCTCTCGGCTTCTTTCTTTTAGCAACTCTGCATATTCCGGATAACCTATTCAGATACGCATTCGATAAGAATGCGCCGGCTCAATTTTCGCTCTTAATGACTCTGGCAGCGATATTCCTTGCTCTTATGGCAATTAAGCCAGAGCGTTTTAGATTTAAGAGATTACTCGTTTATGCGGTCCTAGCACTTGGTGTGGCCCAGTTGATATCGGTTTTTTTAAGCGGCAATCCCATTGGTTCGCTCTATGGAGATTCTGGAAGGTTTGTTGGCTTCTTCTCTGCAATGGCTTTGATTATTGTTGCAGCTTTTCACACTCAATTTAACTTAACAAATTTCACAAAATTACTGTGGGGATACTTACTAGGAATTGAAGCTGTCGTTCTTCTCGGACTTGCCCAACACTTTGATCTACTTGAATTTCCTGGCGCATACGGAGTTGCTTCCACATTTGGCAATACCGACTTTTTCGCAGCGTTTGTTGGCACCTCATACCCATTACTCATTCTTCTAGCACTCGGCGCAACTACTCGACTCCGTATCCTCTTGGGGCTTCTTGCGATTCTTAACTTCTCAGCACTTTACTTTGCCGGGCCTTTGCAGGGATATGTTGATGTAGCTCTCGTAGTTTTGGGTCTCTCTATCTTCCTAATTCGAAAGTGGATTCCTCGATTTAATTGGTCGCTCAACGTCAGAACTTTTCTTGGAACTTTTGCAGTCATCATTTATGCAGAAGCTATTTTCCTCATGCCGTTTTTGGGGGAGAGGATTCCAGTTTTAGGTAATGACATCCAAGTAAAAATTCGTGGAAACTTCTGGATTGATGCTATTCGACAATTCTTTGCACATCCGTTTTTTGGTGTTGGACCAGATCAATACGGCAGCCATTACGAGCAGTACCGCACAATCGATGACCTCAAGAACTATCCCGATATTTTAAGTAATGATGCGCATGGTGCAGCGGTGCAGACTCTGGCTACGCTCGGAATATTCGGAACTCTTGCCTACATCGTTCTATTGGCAATCGCGATTCGCGCCCTGTTGATTCTCTGGGATTCTCGCAAGCTCGACCGCAAAATCACATTTGTACTTGGCCTCTACATCTTTGTCTACTTAAGCAACTCCTTTATCAGTCCAATCACAATCTCTCATAAGTATCTTTTCTGGGCAGTGCTTGGCTTTATTGTTGGTCAGGTTTATCGCATCAAAGGCAATGCGGGTGTCGGCAGAAAATTCACGCGCACAACAGCTCTTATTGCGCTCTCAATCACAGTTGCTTCAACCGCTTATTTTGTTGCGGGGCAAGCCAACTATGTAGTCAATGTAGATAAGTTTGGAAGAAATAATTCTGCAGTGATTGATTACAAGCCTTCCCCGGCTATTCCATGTTTTATGTATTTCGATACTGAATTTTTGCTTTTCAAGAAGCAAGGTGATCAAGCGGTCATTGACCTCGCCGACGATCAGCTCAGCGATAATCCGCGATGTGTTGCCGCCAACATAATTAAAGCTCAAGCGGCGATCCAGAGCGGTGACCTCACCACCCTTCGCACATTTGCCTACCGTCTGCACGAAATTGCCCCAGCCCGCGGAAAATCGATTGAGATTGGTATGTATTACGCAACCAAGGCTGGCGATACTGCCCTGGCGCTCTCAATTCAGCGCGTTATGAAGGAGCTCAATCTCATCTATGTTCCAGGGCCCGCGAGCTAAGGTATATTTCTTACATGTCATTGGAAGAGCTCATCAATCGGGTGCGATATCGCCTCGATGGCTACTTTCATTCTGAAAAACGCTCGGTAAAAATTCTGGCGCGCTTTCTCGCCTTCACACTTTTCGCCGCAGTCATCTCAACCATCGCCCCAACCTTGGCTGATGAACTTGCGGACGACCCATCGATGATGCAACCTGTAATCAGTCCAGAAACCACTACTACAGTCACGATTACACCGACAGAGAGCGCAACTGCTTCGCCGAGCGCCAACCCAACTTTCTCTCCCGAACCAGAGATATCTCGCCCCGCGATTGCAAACCCATCTGCGCAGCCGTTGCCAGAAGATGGCGCCAGCTCAGAGAGCGCAACCGCTACTGGCCCAGGGGTCGCTCTAGAAATTCAGCCTCGCTACATCCTGAAGATCCCCGCTACCGGCGGAATTGATCCTCGAGCCTCGACCTACTTCCTTCCTCTAATCTATGCCGCAAATGAGGATCCCGAGGTTGAATACACGATGGTCTGTATCTCAGCCCCTGCCGTCCGCTTTGATTTAGGCGCTAAAGGGGCAGCCAATAACTCTATTGAAGGTGATGAGCTCATTACTGGTGACCAATCTGGTCAACTCATCGTCTCAGCAAAGACCAATCGCGTTATTAACCTCATCAATTCATCGAACGGGCTCTTTTTGAGTTCGCAGAGCGGTGGCCTCGCCGGGCGCTCGCTCACCTTTAGATTTGTCGCTGTCACAAAGCCCGTTGCCGACCCCGAGATCTGCTCTGCCGCTCAATCTGGGGCAATCACCACGGTCCGCGCCCTTGGCCTTGATTTATCGACAATCAAAGGTGGCGGAAGGCTCAAGTAGCCGCCCTTTTCGCGCAATCCACGCCTGAAAAACAGGGCTTTGCCTACGCGTGCGAACTTTACTCACCCCAGACTTGCCGTCTAGGATAGCGCTCAAAGTGACGGGTTAGCCCTGCGTGGTTCACCCCTTGCTTCCGACTATCTTGCTGAAGGGACCAACGCGTGACATTGCATTCACCACTCAGCGGTCCAGTCAACTCTGGTTTCGGTGGCGGTAAAAAATATAAATCGAAGATTGTCTTCGGTGTTGCAGTGATGGGATTTGTTCCATTTCTATTCTCAACTTTTGCTGCAAGCGTAACTGTTGGAAATGGTGCGCTTGAATTTGGTCAAGGTTCGCAACAAGCGATTGCATGTGATCAGAAAATTTACATCGCCATGGGCGAAGAATGGCATGCCGCTCCAGTTGAAAACGATCCATCGGCCGGTTACTTCCGAGTGCGTGCAGTCACAGTTTCAAATCTTGATTTAGCAAATTGCGCTGGTAAGAAATTACGTGTGCGCTTAATTAATGGTTCGTCCCAAGAAATTACGCTCGGTTCAATTCCTGAAGCAAAGGTCTTGCAAGTTTCACTTCCGACAACCGCGCCGGTCTCAAATATCAGCGACTCAACCGCTCTCTTACTTTCATATCTCACCGGAACAGGCGCACCAATCTCTGGCACCTTGCTTGCTAGCGCTGCAGTTTCTGTCTCAGGAACTTCTATCTACGACGGAAGCGTCCTCTCAGTTAACAATGCAGATGTGACTTTCTTTATTGATCCTGCACGCACTGCAGTCAATATCGATGGACAGAGCGTCTTCCGCACAACCGTCGAAACAATCGACAATCCATCTGCGAAGGTAGCGCAGCCGGCTCCATCAGCAACGCCGTCACCAACGGCATCACCTACGGCATCGCCGACGCAGTAGAAAAGAATTCCCGCTAAGAAATTAGTGGGCATACCCAAGGGTCACAACCACGGTGACCTAAAGGTGTAACACAACCCGTGGATCGTTAATTAGAATGGGGAAAATAGGAATGGAAATCCTAAAGTTCGAGAACGCACCAGCGCCTCGTAAAACAGCATCAAAGAAGAGCAATCTCAAGTCTCTTGCTGGCCTTGCAACAGTTGCAGCGGTAGCAGTACTTGGCTCAACACTCGCAGCTAACATCTCACTCGGAACCGGTTCAGCAATTGAATTCGGTCAGGGTGTCCAGGTTGCAGCAGCATGCGATAGCGCAATCACATTGTCACCACGCGCTAACTTCGTCAACAGCTCTACAAACCCACAGTTCTTCCTCTCGACAATCAGCTTCTCAGATGTTGATGGTCGCGCTTCAGGAACAGGTTGCCAGGGTAAGACACTTACGCTCAACGCATACGGAGACGTCTCTGCGACACCATTGCAGCTAGCAACTGTTTCTAGTAGCGCTGTAAGCGTTGCAACAATTGCTATCAATGGTTCAACTCCTACAACATCTGCAGGATTTGTCATTGCTAATGGCCTAAACCTTGCAGCTTCAACTTCATCATTCGATCTCGGAATCACTACACCATCCGCGACCGCAGGTGCTGTCTTCAAGCTCACACTTCAGAGCGGCAACTAAAAACATCCAACCCATTTAACGATTCTCTTATCGGTAGATAGGGCAGGTTCGCAAGAGCCCCCTATCTACCGAGAGTGAGAGAAGTTAAATGAGAACAGAATGTAATTTCGAACGAAGAAGAAAGAAGTAAATGAATCTCCTTAAGCGTTATGAGAGTGATGACTTTGATGAGTCATACGCTTTTGACGACGCCGAAAATGGGGATTTTGAAGAAAGTGGCAGCTCAAAGCCCTTCCTCGTGAAGGCAATTGCCATGATGATCGCAGTCACCGGTATTGCATACGGTGCAAATATCGCCCTGACAACCGCCCCTGGCGGACGTACTGAATTTGGTCAAGGGTTCCTCACAGCTACTGCGTGCGATACACAGAACGGAATAACAGTTATTCCAATGGCTGGATTTGTTAATGAGACAGGTACAGTCGGAGCTTCAGGAAAATTCACTCTCGACACCATTTATCTCGAGAATATTGATGCGGCATGTGTGGGTAATGACTTCATCATCCAGGTCTACGGTGAGACCGACACAGCGCTGACGCTTAGCGAATCTGCAACATCTCTTAATAACTACGTTCAATACGATTTGGCTCGATTCTCATATGTGGATTCCAATACCGTTCAGATGGTTGGAACCCAGTACACAGATGTAGATATTTTGACCGATACATCAGCAGGTTCAACAGAGTTCACTTCAAACCAAGGTCAGATTCAAATTACTTTTGACCCAGATCGCACTGTTTCAGCAGCGGATGCATCAGTAATCCGCAGAATTACGATTCAAACCGTCAAAACTGGGTCATGACCTCGGAGGTAAATCGTCGCCCTCTCTTTGAAGCAACACCAAATGAAGAGATGTGGATTGAAGGCCAATCACAGTTTGCAGATTCAAAAGTTCTTATCACCGTCTCAAATGCACGTGGTGAAAAAACCTTTCTTGTAACGCCCAATGATGTAACTCCCACAAAATCAAAGCTCTTTGTGCAGGCACCACCAGAGCGCATCGCCACCCCAACCCAAGCGCGCAACCGTCGATTCGGCGCGATTTTCCGCGGTATCGGTTATGTATTGAGCGCCGTCCTTATCTCATTTTCTGTCTTATCTGCATCAGGCTTTATCAAGGCCCGCATCGTTCTTACCGGTTCAATGGAGCCAGTAATTCATGCTGGCGATATCGTCATTCTTGCACCGACACCGCGCACACAACCTGAAGTCGGCGATATTGCAGCGTATACCGCCCGCCGATTCAGCGGTGAATCAGTTGGAATCTTTACCCACCGAATTATCGGCGGCGATCCCGTCAACGGTTTTCTTATGAAGGGCGATAACAACCCTGCTCCCGATGTGCAGCGCCCGAAAGTTGAAGATATAAGCGGCGTTGTCTTCTTCGTTATCCCGTATATCGGAAAGCTTTTAACTCTCAAGATGTTGATGATTTTGATTCCAGTCGGAGTGGGTATCTGGCTTATCGTCGACACCTTTAAGGGCGATTGATTATGACCAAAGTCAAATTAGTTGCGCTTTCTCTTCTTGCGATGTTGGCAATTCCTTATACAGCCGTTGCTGTCGATATTCCGCTCTTAACCTGGGAGAGAGGGCGCCAGCAGCAAGTAGTTATCGCTGAAGGAGATCTCAATCGAGATTGGTCAGTTACTTTAGAAGGAAACGGCCAAGTTCCACTTAACTTTGTTGGTAGCACTAAAGATGCCAAGGGGTTCGTTGTGCATTCGCTATCGATTCCTGATGATTTCCCATTCGGTTCTTACTCGATAGTGACTCTTCAGGGTGGCCAAGATCGTAAAGTTATTGCCGGTGTTCGCATAGTTGCAGCAGAATCTAGAACAGCAGCAAGTAATCTCTTTGACCTCACCGCCATAGTCGTGATTTTTATCTTGCTTACGGCGATAACATCGGTTATTCGCGCTCGTAAGTACTCATATATTCCATTTCAATCCACCCAGGTTCTGCCTCGCATTACTGATCCAGTTTTTGAAGACGATGGTAATTTCTGGACACGCCTTGAAGCAGCGCCATATCGCATTCGCGTAAATTGGCTGACTTCATTTAAGCCATCACTTCTGCGTTTTCTCTTGATTCGCGAAGGTGAATTAACTCATCGCCTCAACCGTAATTACTACGGAGTCTCTCCTTTGCTTGGATTGATTGCAGGTTCTATTGCCGGCGTGCAGATCAATCGTGATGGCGGACTCGCCGGAACATCAACGATGCTCTTCCTTGTCCTTGCCATCGTGGCAGTTATTGATGCATTTGCCGGAATCGCAATGACGCTGGGCTTCTGGGCAGTCCTTCTTTTCTCTGGAAATGTCACGAGCTTGCGCGATATTTTGATTGCTCTCTCAATTGGAATCGCCTGGGTTGGCCCGTCTCTCTATGCCTCACTCTTACGCGAGACCATAGCGCGCGATTTCAGCAGGGATAAGTTAGTTCGAAGTAACTCTGCACGAGCAATCGCAATCGTAGGATCTGCCCTGATTGGTGCGCTCGTTTTCTACTTTGGACAACTATTACTGCAGAGCATTATCTATATCGAGTCACCTGAGCTTAATGTGAATCTTACTCATGGTGGCATTTTTGCCATTGCTCTCATTGTTCGTGGTATCGCCGATGATGCAATCATGAATCGCGCATCATCTTCTGAAAGCCGCGATGAATCTTTCTTTATCGCTCGAGTAACCTCACCATCGACGGCCCTCTTTGTAGCAACTTCAATCTTGATCTTTAACTATGCCTGGACTCGTTCACTCACGAAGGCATTCTTTGTATCTCTAATTTTCACACTTCCTTATCTCTTCTCCTTTATCCGCTTCAATAAGATTGAAAAGCTAAAGATTGAGAGATTGCAGAGAAATATCCTGCTCGAGAGCTTTATCTTGGTCGCCATCACATTTATCATCTTCCGCCAGTTATCGATTTCGCCCTTAATTCTCGATAAGCGGGTCGAGTTACTCCTCTTATTTGCGGGCGTCGCGCCAGCCATACATGCCCTTTTGAGTACGATTTACGCATCAAATGAGGATAAGTTTTCTTTTGAGAGAAATACGGAGATAATTACCCCATGAAGAAGCTAGCCGTCATTCTGCTCGCTCTCTCGCTGATCCGCGTGGGAGTGGCATATGCCGACACCACCACTGCGCAGAGTGACGAATTTGCGACGGGCGGAATTCTCAACGTGAGCGCTAACCAGCTTCTCTACTTTGTTCCTGGTGCAGACGGTCAAGACGGTCGCGATGGCGTTGACGGCCAAGATGGTGCAGATGGCTTAAACGGTCAAGATGGTGTCGATGGAGAAGACGGAACTTCTGTCTCTACCGTTACTTTCACAGGCGAACGCGGCGGCTGTCTTAACGGCGGTGTTCAGATCAATGCAGTCGACAACGTCAGCTATATCTGTAATGGTTCAACCGGAACAGGCGTCATATCGGTTCTCTTTAACGGCAGTCGTGGCACATGTACCGCTGGCGGAGTTCAGCTGACAGATAGCACAGGTGCAATCACATATGCCTGTAACGGAACCAGTGGTCGAGATGGCACCAACGGAACCAATGGCACCAACGGAACTAACGGGACGGGAGGGGGTACAGGTTCCGGTTCGACAACCGAAGGTCAAGGAATTCTGTCGATATCCAGTTGCGAATCCGATACTGCAATTTCACTCAACCCAGTTCGACTCTTTGATGGTGCAGATTTTCACTTTGATCAACTTCAATTAGGTGAGGCAAGTTCAGCGCTCGGTGATATCGATGCCACATGTGCGGGCAAACTTGTCTCCTTCTATTTCACAATCGATAGCAGCCGTCCACTTGTCTCTACTGCTTATAACCAGGGAGAGATTATTAAATGTTCTGCCACCTTGCCGGCTGCAAGTGCATGGCCTGGCGGTACGCCTTGGCAATTCTCCTTCTTAACTGATTCGAAATGGCGAGCACTCTCATCGCCTGCAACCCACGAACTTCGCTCGCGCTGCTATCGCACCGGAGGAACTGGTCCTGAGATTCAGTTAAATCAAATCAACACTGCCGATTACACAAATAGAATCGGTCTTGAAATTGGCCGCTAATGAGAGCGAGAAACCTTCTCCGAAGGTTTCCAAACTTCCTCTCCCTATCTCTGATTCGCCACTGGTAATCGATCTGCCTGATGGGCAGAAAATCGTTGTCGGCAAGATGACTCTGGGAAGCGTGATTGAAGTTGCAACATGGCGTGGTGTAGGTCGCCCCGATAGCCGTACCAGCCGTCTGATGCTCGGTATGGGTAGCGGCAATGTCAACGAAGATTCTGATGGCTCAGATAACGCGCAATCTCAAGGGCAGAAAAGTGCGCCAGTAAAGCCCAAAGGGTTCGCTGGTGTGATCTTTACTCTTCAGCAATTTGTTAAAAACTTTAATCGCATCAATTGGTCTCAAACCGTTAAAGCACTTGTTAGTGCAATAGGTGCAAAGCGGAAGAAAACAGCAAAGCCGGCTCAAGAAAATGCGGTTGCACCTTCTCGCACTTTGGATGCGTCACCTGAAGTCAAACCGACTGTCACAATCAGCCGAGCATCTGAGGATGCCGATATTGAAGAGTGGCTCAATAAAATTACCCAAAAAGCTGCTCGTGATTCATCTCCTAAGAAGCCGGCGGCTAAATCATCTGGATCGGGCGCAACAAAAGCCAAAGTAAGCGTCAAAAAGGCGGCTCCTAAGGCTACGAATTCTCGTAGTACAAAGAGGTAGTAGGTTAGACTTTGCTCATGAAGAGTAAAGTGATTGCCCTTGTCGCCATCTTTGGCCTGCTCTTCCTCTTCGGTTTCCGCATTGCACATCCGCAAGAAGGTTTACAAAGCGCGATGGGTTCTGCAAAATCAAGTTTGGTTATTTACAAAGCTTCTGATTCTTATGAAGTAGGTCAAAAAGTTCTCGTTGTTGTTGCAGATAGCGGTAATCAGCTCGGCGTTGTTAAAGCTGCAAGTCCAGAAGCTGTAGATGTCGATACTCGAGTCGCCTTTGTGCGAGTTAAACAAGAAGATGTTGTCGGCAAAATGATTGTAGTTGTGCCATTCTTCGGAACTCTTTTCAATATTGTTGGGCTCTAAAAACCGCTTCTCAAGGTGAAAGAGTCAGGCGTAAGACAACCTGATTCGGCTTTAACAACTTACTTGATCCAAGATCTATCTTTGAAGAGCTAAAGTAAGTAATTCTAGAACGCTGAATCTCGGCGCTAAAGGTTAATGCGCGGAAAGTGCCATCTTCTTCCTTTTCGGTAGCGGCGTTAAACCCACCTACAACCTTTGCAAAGAGCACCTTTGAGTTACGAGGAAGGTTCTCTGCTTCAATAAATGCAGCGATATCTCTTTCTATGCGAGCCGCATCGAAACTTTCGTAAGCGATGTTAAGCCCCTTTACATAATTGCCGCCAGCAATGTTTCCAATGTTTCCGGTGCCGCTAAGGCCGCCACCAAGGGAAGGAACGAAAGAAATTGTTGCGAGGAAGATAACCATCAGCGCCAAGAATGAGTCAGCAAAGAGCCACCCACCCATTGAGGTGGCATCTTCCTCTTCGCGACGACGGGCTAACTTACGCGCCACGTGACTTCCGTCTCTTTGGTGCTTCATAGCTATCTTCAAATGAGAAGTTATCTAGAAATGATGAGGTTGTGGCAGGTTTAGGAATCTTGCGGGATGCTTTCTCTAAGACCTTCGAAGCATCTTCTAAATTATGAGTTGCATTAACTAAGCGCGAGATTGAGCCTGCGATAGAAGCGTTCATTGTCACATTGGTGATCTTGCGCTTATCGTGCAATTGAGAGTGTATTTCAAGGGCGAGAGCAAGGCGCTCACGGTCGATTGCCGCTTCTTCGGTATCTCTGAGTCTTTCAGCAGAATGACCAGCCTGAGATACGAAGAGGGTAAGGAGGATAACGACCATAATCATTAAGAAGTCGAGACGGGCGACCTCACCGATTTTCCACTTATCATCGAGGATTCCGTAACCGTTCTGCCAAAAATCAAGGAAGTTGACGACATCAGCGCCATTTTCCTCGATATATCGGGAGAAACCGGTTGTTGCTTGACCTACTGCGGCCCAGGTCAGAGCAACAGGTGCAAAGACGAGAACATTTCGAATTACAGTAACAATGCGAACCAAGCGTGAACGGGAGAGATGTGATGTGGCTTCGGGATGAGGTAAGTAATCAAGTGGATCTAGTTCGGCCCAGATATGGAGGTTTTTCTTTGTCTCAATGGCTTCACGCAATCCATCAAGATATGGATCACCAACCACTCGATAGTTTGATGTAAATGCATTAATTTTTTCGACCAAACCAGTAAGTGGTTGAGGCTTGCGAATTGCCATCATTTCCTTTCAAAACCCTACGCCCCTCAAGAGGCTTCACGACCGCGAGTCTAATACAGCGGAGCTAAAAGGAGAAAGGTAAGCTTGCGCCTATGAAGATTTTGTTTCGCACAGTTATTGCCATCGCCCTGGTTTTTACAATGGTTGGGGCCATCTTCCTAGGAGTTACTTCAATGTCCGATTCTTCAATGTCCGATTCTTCAATGTCAGATTCTGATTCTGCAACTGTCTTGCCTGTCGTCTCAACCAAGGCAGGAGAAGCGCCAACTATCTCAGCACCTTCTGGCACTCCGCCAGCAGAGCTCACAACATCTGATGTCATTGTCGGAACCGGAACTGAAGTTCTACCATCATCGACTCTTACAGTGCACTACACACTTATGGCATGGTCAACTGGAAAGATCATTGAAAGTTCTTGGGATGGCGGACAACCTGCAACTTTCCCATTAGCAAATGTTGTTGAAGGATGGCAGAAAGGTTTGCCAGGAGCCAAAGTCGGCGGACGTCGTTTGCTGATTCTCCCACCAGAGATGGGTTATGGCCCAGCTGGATCAGGTCCAATCGGCCCAAATGAAACTCTCATCTTTGCCGTTGACATTATTGGTGTGAGCTAAACCCTAAAAACCAATTAAAGCTTGAAAAACTTAAGCTTTAAACCAGACTGTTGATCCTGCCGCAATTTTTCCATTCACTAGCGGAGATGAAGCAAGGATTATCTCTCCTGCCGGCATTGGATATTTGCTTGCCTTAAAGTTTGTGATGCAGTTCCAGCCATTTGGTCTTGAAAAGTGCAACACATCTTCGCTAGTTGTTTCATGCCAAGTAATCTCTTCAGCACATTGAAGTTCACGTCGTAGCTTAAGAGCTTTACGGAAAACTTCGAGCGGCGAACCAGAGATACCGGATTCTGCCTCAACAGAGAAATCTGCAAACCATTTTGGTTGCGGAAGATGCGGTGTACCTGCACCGAATCCAAAGTTGGTGCCACCACGTGTCCATGGCAATGGAACACGCGAACCATCACGCCCCTTGGCTTGCTTAAGATTACGGAGATATAAAGGGTCCTGAACTTGATCAAATGGAATATCTGCAACTTCATGAATACCAAGTTCATCGCCCTGATAGATATATGTGCAACCAGGGAGAGCAAGAATAAAGAGATTGGCGGCAACTGAGCAGCGTGTACCGATTTCAAAATCAACAGGATGCGATTGACCGTGCGAAAGCAGCCAATCATTGCGATCAACAATTGGGTGTAAGCCAAGCTTGGTCGCGTATCTCATCTGATCGTGGTTGCCCAAGGTCCACGTCGTAGAAGAATTATTCTTCTTGGCTAGTTCTAGGCTCTGGCTTACGCACTCTTTGTAGTTTTGGGCAGTAAATGCTGCATCGATAAATCTAAAGTCAAAGCTCTGACCTAAGGTATTTTCACTTGCATATAACGGTAAGCGGCTGGGATGAACATTTGCCTCTGCAACAGCTACACGAGGTGGGTCGTATGAGTTAAAGAGTGTGCGCCAGGTGCGATAGACCTCAAAGACTTCGTTGCGATCCATCAAGATTCCGGTTCCATCTAAGTTTTGCGGCGCGTCATATTCCATAGTCGCACGCATCCGCAGCGGTTCTGAGAGATCTTTCTTGAGAGCATGCGCAACATCAATTCTGAATCCATCAACGCCACGATCTGCCCAGAATTTTAGGGTCTTTAAGAAATCTGCTTCGACTTCTGGGTTATCCCAGTTCCAATCTGGCTGTTCAGGTGCAAACCAGTGCATGTACCACTGGTTGTGTTTGCCACCCCAAGCAGATTCATGAGTCCAAGCAGATGGTGCAAAGTGTGACGGCCAATCAGTTGGTGGAATTTCACCATTGGCACCTCGTCCATCACGGAATATATAGCGGGCGCGCTCATTAGATCCAGGCGCAGCAGCAATGGCATCTTTAAACCACTCGTGAAGATTGGATGAGTGGTTAGGGACGATATCTACAAAGACTCGTATACCTGCCTTATGAAGAGCGGCCAACATCTCATCAAAATCTGCGAGAGTGCCAAGCTTTGGATCAACATTACGATAATCATCAACGTCATATCCGCCATCTGCCAGAGCTGATGGATAGAACGGACTTAGCCAGACGGCATCAAGACTGAGGGACGCCAGGTAATCAACTTTTGAGGTAACACCCTTGAGGTCACCAATGCCATTGCCATCAGTATCGGCGAAGCTACGGGGATATATTTGATAAATCGCAGCTTGACGCCACCAATTCTTATCTTTGCTCAATGACATGGTCGAAATCTTACTTTAACTATTCTTCTCAGATGAACATTCGCCCAGCGAAAACCACAGATATAGATGAGATTCTTGCATTGATTTATGAACTCGCCCTCTATGAGAAAGCACCTGAAGAAGCAAAGGCAACTAAATCTCAGATAATGGAGAGTTTCTTCTCTGATAACCCCAAAGTTTTTTGTGAGATTGTTGAAGTCGACGGTGAAATCGCTGGCTTAGCAATCTGGTTTCTTAATTATTCAACGTGGCAGGGTAAACACGGAATCTATCTCGAAGATCTTTTTATCCGGCCCCAATTTAGAGGCAGGGGATTCGGCAAGAGCGTCCTTAAACATTTGGCGCAGATTTGTGTTGATCGAGGTTATGGGAGATTTCAATGGTGGGTCCTTGATTGGAATACTCCTTCAATCGAGTTCTATAAAGCTCTCGGTGCAGTGGCGATGGATGAGTGGACCGTTTATCGCGTCACTGGCGATGCTCTTACTGGGCTCGCTGAAGTTGAGAAATAGCGTTGCAGTAAGCTAAACCCATGGATCTTCTCCACGCACTCGATGTAATTTCAACTTTCGTATTCGCCCTTGTCGGCGCTCGCGTTGCAGCCGATAGAGGATTGGATTACGGAGGCATTGCATTTATTGCAATGATTGCATCGATTTCAGGTGGAACCTTGCGAAATGTTTTTCTTGGATTAACTCCAGTATGGATTAATGATCCTTGGATTCTCGCCTCCGTACTTACTGCAGTTGTTATTACATTAAGCCTTCGTCGCGTGACTCATGTTGGAAAGAGTCTCTTAGCGCTCGACACATTTGCTTTAGCTGTAGCAACTCTTTCAGGTACCCAACTTGCCTTTGAACTCGAAGTCCCTTGGTACTCATCAATCATTCTTGGTGTTATTACTGCAGTGACCGGTGGATTGTTGCGTGATGTTCTTTGTCAGGTCGAACCAGTTTTACTCCATCGCGAAACTATTGGCACCTCAGCGTTGATGGGTGCATCAGTTTTTGTACTTCTCAATGAACTTTCAGCACCAGCGAATGTTGCAGTTGTGGCCGGGGGATTAGTTGTAATTGCGACTCGATTTATATCGATTCGCTTCGATCTACATCTACCGAAATTCGTTAAATAAGCGGGAATCGCTACGCGATTTCATAATTTTCAGCATTCACGGTAATCTTTGACAGTGCTGCAAATGCAGTAACACCTTGAGCCTAATTCAGGCTCTTCTTGCGAGTCTTATCACCACCCTGGTTGACCTAAATATGGGTCCTTCCAAATCGAGACGAGCATGATCTCTCGATTGGAAAACTTAAAATGGCTCTAGAACCACGTACATCCGCGCCCGGAAAAGCTCGTCGCGCTGCCTCAAAGGGTAAGCCTCGTCGCGCTGCTGTTGCTAAGGCAACTGCGAAATCAAGCGCTAAACCAGCATCAAAGTCAGCACCTGCTGCGCGAACAACTTCAAAAGCTGCGCCACGCAAGACTGCAACAAGTAAGACGACGACTAGGAAATCATCAGAATTTAAACCATCTTCAAATGTTCGTTACTCAGATCGTGATGAAGTTATGTCAACTCGCAAACAAGAGCGTCTTACTGATCGCTCAAAACTTCGCGCAGCGCGTTTTCAGAAGAAGACAGCTTCGAAGTCAAAAGAGATCGAAGGCGCCCCAAAGGGCAACCCACGTCAATCTGCATCAGAGCGAGTCTTTGAAAAGGGTGGAAAGCCAAAGAGCCGTGCTGCAAAATTTGTAGCTGATCGCAACGAGCGCCCAGAACGTCGTGCAACAGAGCGCCCAGAACGACGTACAACAGAACGTCCTGCGGCACGTCCTGAACGTCGCTCATTCGATAAGCCAGCGCGCACAGAACGTCCTGCCGCACGCACAGAGCGCTCCGAGCGTCCTGCTGCACGTCCAACTACTCGTTCATTCGACAAGCCAGCTCGCACAGAACGTCCCGCTACTCGTTCATTCGATAAGCCAGCACGCGATTTCTCAAAGCCTCCACGTGATCGTCGCACAGCGACCGGTCGCAATAGCGAACCACATTCTTTCTCTAAGGCACGCGGACGCAATGTCGCAGAAGATTTCGGTGCAGATGATTCTTATATCTCGCCAAACTTGGCAGATGCTAATCTCATTGATGCAGCCCCAGGCGATGTGGTCAAAAAATCTTTCCGCGATCTTGGTATTCCAGCTGCCCTAGTTAATGCGCTCAGCGCACAAGGTATTAATGAGCCTTTTCCTATTCAGGTAGCAACTGTTCCTGATGCTATTGCTGGACATGACATTTTAGGCCGTGGTCAGACAGGTTCAGGAAAAACTTTGGCATTTAGCCTTTCACTTCTTTCTAATATTGCAGGGCGTCAAGCAAATGCGCATAAACCACTTGCGCTTATCTTGACTCCAACTCGCGAACTCGCACAACAGATTGATGAAGTTCTTCTTCCGCTTGCCCGCTCTGTCGGCCACGCTTCAGTTGTTGTTGCTGGCGGAATGTCCTATGCAAAGCAGATAACTGCAATGCGTAAGGGAACCGCAATCTTGGTTGCTACACCTGGTCGTTTGATTGACTTGCTCAACAAGGGTGAGGTCCAACTTGATCAATTAGAGATTACTGTTCTTGATGAAGCAGATCAGATGGCAGATATGGGCTTCTTGCCCGTAGTGCAAGAGATTCTTGATCAGGCAAAACAAGGTGGCCAGCGCCTTCTATTCTCTGCGACTTTAGATCGTGGTGTCGATGCACTTGTGCGTCGCTACCTCAATAATCCAAAGACTCACTCATTACAAAATGACCGTGCCTCAGTTTCTACGATGGAGCACTACCTCATCGTGATGGATCCATCTGAAAAAGATGAGGTCACTGCAGAGATTGCTGCTCGTAATGGCAAGACGATTCTCTTTGTTAAAACACAACGCGGTGCAGATCGCTTGGCAGATAAGTTAGCTCACGCTGGCGTAGCTGTTGGCGCACTTCACGGTGGAAAATCACAAGCGGTTCGTACTCGCACTTTGGCACTCTTTAAAGAGTCCGAGAATGCAGCACTTGTTGCAACAGATGTGGCAGCGCGCGGAATCCACGTTGATGGAATCTCGCTCGTTGTTCATGTAGATCCAGCTCAGGATCACAAAGATTATCTCCACCGTTCAGGCCGCACAGCACGCGCTGGCGAATCCGGAACCGTTGTCTCTATCGCAACCACCCGTCAGCAAAAATCAGTGAAGAGCCTTGCGGTACGTGCAGGTGTTAATCCTTCAACTGTCTATGTAAAGCCGGGTAGCGAAGATTTGATGCGCGTAACAGGTGCACAACAGCCTTCAGGAATTCCTTATGTTCAACCAATCGTTGAACAACCCAAGCGTGCCCCACGTAGCGGTGGATCAGGCGGAGGTCGTGGCTACCGCGGTAATCGCAGTGGCGGTGGAGGCCGTGGTCGTCGCTAATTTTGAATTAGGGATTAAGGCTTAAGCACAATCTTTCCGGTGGTTCCGCGCGCAAGCATTGCGCGATGAGCATCGACTGCTTGGTCTAGGGGATAGGTAGCACCAATCACTGGTTTGATCTTGCCGCTTTCGACTAGTCCAAAAAGTTCAACAAGGACATCATCTAATAGCTCAGGCTTCCCAAAACAGTTTGCTAACCAGAAAGCTGCAACTGTCTTTGAGCCGTGCATAAGAGATCCAGGATGTAACGGAGTTGGCGTAGTACGAGATGCCATTCCAAATGTAACTAACCGTCCAAAGTCAGCAAGAGCCAAGAGGCTCTGATCAAAGGTTGGACCACCGACCATCTCAAGGATGATATCGACACCTTTACCGCCATTAGCTGTGCGGATTGCTTTAGCGAGATCTGGTTCTGCAGCATCAACAAGTGCATCGGCTCCAAGAGATTTTGCTAACGCTGCTTTCTCAGGGGTTGATGTCACAGCAATGACCGTGCCACCCCAAAGCTTAGCTAGCTGAATCGCAAGAGTTCCGACTCCACCAGCTGCTGCATGAACCACAACGCTCTCGCCCTTTTGCATATGTGCCATTGTCTTCAGGAGATGCCACGCTGTTGCTCCTTGCACCAACATACAAAGAGCATCGTTATCACTTACGCCATCAGGAATAGGAAACAACGATGACTTATGAGCTAAAGCTTTCTCGGCATATCCACCCGAAGATACTGCTGCAAGATAACGCTTTCCATTATTGGTACCAACAACCTCGATTCCGGGTACTAACGGCAGTGTTTGTGCAGAGAGATAGCTATTTTCAACTTGATGGGTATCTGCATAATTAATTCCAATAGCAGTGATATCAAGGAGCACTTCGTCGTTTCCGGCCTCAGGCTCATCGATTTCGACGAGCTTCATTACCTCTGGACCACCGAATTCGGATATTTGAATAGCTTTCATGGGGCAACCTTAGGGGAGATTCATTAAGAACGAGTGTTTGAGCGACGAACTACAAAAGTGTTTAGCGCAGATGATGTAACAGCCAGATACTGCCCACTAGTCGGATTCAAGATTGCTGTTATTGCGGTTCTCCCGGTTGTGGATGGTTTCCAGGCACAAGTAGCGGTTAAAGAAGGTGCGCTACCAGTTGTTGATACTGCCTGGCAGTTAGGGATGCGTTTACCGTTGACAAAGAATCTCACCTTCCCTGCCACGTCGACGGAGATTGTGATGTTTACGGAAATTCCTTTTGCGGCTGTGGCTGCTAAAGAAGGAACTCCAATATTGGCAACTTCAGCAACATTTGTGATTGTGATGGAGAAAGTTCTGCTGAGACTGACATTGCCACCCAAATCGGTTGCACGAATGCTCACTTCATAGACATTGTTATTTCCACCGTCTTGTGGGCTCTCAAAATCGCGAGCACTGATGGTTAAAACTCCAGTAGCTGTTTCGAGAGTAAAGAAAGCAAGATCAGTTCCACCCAAAATTTCCCAAGTAACGGTTTCACTTGCTGCAAGAGTGGCAACAGATGTTGCGTTCTCTGCAACGTTAATTGGTGCACTCGTTGAGATTGTAGGCACCACTCCATCAACCAGATGATTACTTGATGCAGCGATTGCTAGGTGGGTAATAGTTACCGCAAGCCCGCCCGTATCCGTGATTGACCCTGAGTTTAGGGAGAGCGAGTTAGCTGTAATTGAAATGCCCGTCATATTTATATCGGTTGATTGCACCGTATATGCGAAAACTAGGCTACTTGTCCCACTACCTGAGCTATATGAAAGGTTACGAGAAGAGAGGCCAACAATAGGTATAACAGGGGTACCAGTAACAGTCACGGCCTCAGAGAAAGCTACGGTGACGTTGATGCTCGTTGCTAGTGAGTATGTGCGATCTGCACCTGCATTTGAGGTAATAGAGATACTCGAAACACTTGCTGCTGTCTTTGAATACGAAAATATAACAATTCCGTTTGCACCTGCAGCACCAGCTCGTTGCAATTCAGTATTTGTAAAGCGCCAACCACCGCCACCGCCACCAGATCCTGTGTTTGTCGCACCGGCTGTTGGCATGGTGCCAGCACCTCCGCCACCAGATCCACCCACACTACTTCCACCCAACCCGCCAAAGCCATTTGTTTCGTTTGAATTTGTAGCGGGCGTTCCACCTCCACCGCCACCACCACCGAAAAATTGTGCGGTACCACGAATTGAATTCGATACACCAGTACCGCCAGCACCACCGGTGCCACCTTGGCCGCCGATGTCGATACCATTTGATCCAGCACTACTGGCGCCAGCACCACCACCGCCACCATCCCAATCGTTTAGTCCGCCGCTAAAAAGATTGTTTGCGCCACCATCGCCTGAAAGAGTTGCTTGTTCATGATTCCCGTTAGAGCCCTTGCCTGCTAGACCCGCGCCAGCCGTGGTCGTCGAGCCAAGGTAAGTGATTGACGATGTTGTTCCGTTTCCACCATCGCTACTTGCAGCACCACCTGCACCGCCGGTGCCAACGGTTACCGAAATTGAATTGCCTGCTACAACAGAGAGGGAGGCTGCTCTTACTTCACCACCACCTCCACCACCTCCACCACCGAGATTTGGACTAGAGGTAGAGAGACGTGCTCCGCCACCGCCACCGCCACCGCCAACAATCAAATATGTAAGTGAAGTTACGCCGGTAGGAATGGTCCATGCACACCCACTGCCAGTTGTAATCTGAGCTATACGAGTGTTTCCCGAAACAGTGCCATAAGTTACTGAACAAATATTGGCGGATGCTTCAGGGATAAAAATGATGTGCGAGAGCAGGACAGTTACTACTGCCAGCCACTTAATTCGAAGGTTTCGCACCTGCTCAGTTTACGGATTTAGCGTTCAATTTACATATCAGTCGGATTTTGCACCTTCTAGCACTTGAGGTAGCTCAGCAATACCGATACGGTTTCAATATGGAGCCACTTTCCCCAGCTAAGACGGTTATGTGGAGCCAATGGGCTGATCTCAACCTCCCACAAGGAATTACTCATCTTCAAACTGATGGGTTAGCACCACATGCAAACGATCTCGAATCAATCGAGTTCTTTGTTCCACGATATATGGGTGGCCCGGCTGCAATCTCGATGATTGGCAAGATGAAATCTCTCAAGGTTATCCAATCTCCCAATGCAGGCGTTGATGATCTCTTAGCCGTATTGCCTAAAGGCGTCACTCTTTGTAATGCTGCTGGTGTTCATGATGCATCAACTGCTGAATTAGCTGTGGCTCTTTCGATTGCTAGCAGAAGAGGTTTTGCAGATTTTGCCCGCAATCAAATTGCGGGTACTTGGGTACATGAGAGAAAACCTTCGCTTACTGATTCGAATATTGCAATTGTTGGTTTCGGAAATATTGGCAAGATGATTGCAGCGATGCTCAAGCCATTTGATGTCAAAGTCAGCGCATTCTCTAATTCTGGGCGCGATGGTTCGTTTACGATGGATCACTTTGACGCTATGTTGCCGACCTTTGATGTAGTTATCTTGATAGTGCCTCTCAATTCAGGCACGCGCCACTTCATGAACGCCACTCGATTGAGGGCGATGAAAGATGGTGCCGCACTTGTTAATGTCGCGAGAGGGCCGGTAGTTGATACCGAGGCGTTGATTGCTGAGTTGAAAACTGGGCGAATCACTGCAGGCCTTGATGTAACAGATCCTGAACCTTTGCCTGACGGACATCCGCTCTGGAGCGCACCCAATGTAATCATTACCCCACACGTTGGGGGAGATAGCCAAGCTTTTATTCCGCGCGGGCGTAAGTTGGTTGAAGAGCAGGCAGCAAGATATGCAAAGGGCGAACCATTACTACATATCGTCGCTCAGTAAATTATTTGGTGCTGTAACCGCTAGAGAATCGCGACAGTGTGATTTTCGATGAAGTCCCAGTCATAATCAATACAGAGACCTTCACCAGTTGGAGCCATCACATATCCATCAACAATATTCAGCTTTGATTTTGTGCCAAATTCAAAGTCATCGAATGGATAGAGAGTCTCGAAGTATTCGCAGTTGCTAATAGCCAGCGATGCATGCAACTGCACCTGTTCTAGGCCATGATAGATAGTGGTGTGAAGTTCGCACTTAACACCAAATGCTTCAGCCACATGTGCGGTCTTCATTACTGCTGTGATTCCTGCGCGCCATGAGACATCTGTGCGGACGATGTCGACGATACCGTCCTTGATGCAGTTGGCTACCGCGTATTGATTGCCGGCGATAACTTCGGTGCCGACAATAGGAATATCAAGCTTCTCGCGGAGCTTCTTGAGGCTATTGAGATCAACATCAAGCAGTGGTTCCTCCAACCACTTGTATCCAAGACGCTCTAGCTCGCGGCCGGCCTTGAGGGCATCTTCGTATGAAGCCATGATGACTGGATCTGCCATCAGCGTGAAGTCATCACCAACTGCAGCACGCACAGCGCGATAGCAGGCGATATCGAGATCAAGTCCTCCAGGAGGGTGAAGCTTGTAACCCTTATAGCCTTTTGCTTTTACCTCAAGGGCCTGCTTTGCATAATCTTCCGGGCCAGGTAAGAACATAGATGAGACATAGAGCGGAACTTTTTCGCGCGCAGCACCTAGAACTTTGTAGACAGGCAGATGCGCCATTTTGCCGACAATATCCCAACATGCGTTATCAAATGGTGCGTATGAGTAAATAGGTACGTGGTTCCAGCGACGATCGAAGAGTTCAAAATCCTTGATATTTTTTGCTGAATCATGAGCGCTGCGACCAATAAAGAATGGTTTTACTTGAGACATAGTCGCCGCTGCTGCTTTAGCGTCTTGAGCACCGAAACCGAAAGATGTACCTTGCACACCATCTTCGGTTGTAATTGTTACGACGGTAAAGTCTGGACGAGAACCACCTGGCAGCTTCACTGCAGCAACTGAATCGAGTTCTTTAAGTTCATCTCCGCCGCGACATGCACGAATCTCGATGCTCTTGATTTTTGAAATCATTAACTGCTCTCTTCGCTAGAATCCTATAGGATAATTTAGCGGAGATTTATACCGGTCACAAGAGTATTTAGGAATTATTTCTCAGCAGCATGGGCCGCTGGAGAGAAACGCTTTAATGAAGATTCAATATGTGCGTGCATCGCACTCTTTGCAGCCTTGGCATTTTGATCCAGGATCGCATTTGCAATTGCATCGTGTTCTTTAATCGCCAACTGACCTGAACCACTTTGGTAATACTGCTCAAAGAGATCCTTAATAAAATCTGTGCGAGAACTGCTCTCGATACGATGAAGCTTATTTGCCATATAGAGGCGGAAGAGATGGAGATGGCAATGGGTGCGACCGTAGAAGTCAGCGACAGTTTGGTTTCCTGAGATACTTGAAATCAAGGTGTGAAAACGTGAGTCATGTTCGGATAACGCCTGAAATTGATTCTCTCCAGCAAATTTAATAGCTGTTTTTGCGCTCTGCATCTCTGCCTTGAGGGCAGTCTTTCCTGTGTTATCAATTAACTTCGCGGCTTGTTCTGCAGCCCAAGGTTCGACAAGTAATCTAAATTGAAAGAGATCGCTGAGTTCTTTGAAGGTCAGAAGCTCGGTCGCGCGATAACCCTTGAGCGGAACCTTCTCAATCAAGCCATCTGATTCAAGGCGAGCTAGCGCTTCACGTACAGGAGTCTGAGAAACCTCAAGTTGGAGAGAGATTGCATCGATATTTACTCTAGACCCCGGAGAAATTTCATGATCGAAGATCATCGTCTTGATCATCTCGTAGACATCATCTGAGAGAACAGAGCGACGAGGTGTCCTGCGAGTTGTGCTAACTGCCGCCTTCTTGGGAGCCATTGCTTAATCTGCCATCTCTAGTAATTACTTTGGCAGGCGCAAACCTTGCATTCCACCATCTACTGCGAGAATTGTGCCAGTAGTTGAAGCCTGTCGGGGACTCGCCAGATAGCTGATAGCACTTGCGACCTCAGGGGCAGAGACAAGGCGCCCCATAGGCTGACGTGCCTCTAAGGCAGCCCGCTCAGCGCTTGGATCATCGGCTTGTGCCAGTAAGCGACCCACCCATGGGGTATCTGCAGTACCGGGATTAACGCAATTAACTCTGATTCCTTCTTTTACATGGTCAGCAGCCATAGCAAGGGTCAACGACATGATCGCGCCCTTGCTTGCGCTGTAAATCGCGCGTTTAGGTAGGCCAGCTGTTGCTGCTATCGAGCAGGTATTTACAATCGATGGGGTCTTGCTCTTTCGCAAGAGCGGCAAAGCTGCTGCGCTCACACGTGATGTTCCAACAACATTAATGTTAAGGACACGATCCCAATCTTCATCTGTCGCGTCTTCGACTGTGCCGGTTGCACCCACACCAGCATTATTTGCAAGGATGTCGATATGGTCTGTTTTGGTTGAGAGAGTTGCAAATGCTTTCTTTACACTTTCGGAGTTACCAATATCGCACGGGATAAATGTGGCGAAAGGCGCCATCGCACCTTCTGCGATATCAAGACCAAAAACTATTGCTCCTGCTTGATGAAGGTTTTCAGCAACTGCAAGTCCGATTCCAGATCCGGCTCCTGTGACAACCGCAATCAAACCCTTAAATTCAGTGCTCATGAATTCGCCTCATTCTTCCAATAAGAGCCGCCCGGGAAAACGTACTCATCGATACTTGCTTGGTGCATTTGTGCGCTCGCCCCGGCAATGAGTGGGGCTTGATAACTACCATTCTTAATTGAGACAGGATCAATAAAGTGTTGGTGGAGATGGTCTACGAATTCAACTACACGTTTTGAATGATGTCCTGTCACCGCCACTGCATCCCACATTGCAAGATGAGAAACCATCTCGCATAGCCCGACGCCTCCTGCATGAGGGCAGACAGGGACTCCAAATTTGGCAGCCATCAAAATATTGGCGAGGTTTTCATTGACGCCCGCAACACGTGTTGCATCAATCTGCATTACAGAGAAACCCTTTGATTGCAATAACTGCTTAAAGATAATTCGAGAGCTAGCCATTTCACCTGTTGCGATCTTTGTTGGTGCAACAGCAGCTGCAATACGAGCATGTCCTAGAACATCGTTGGGGCTTGTAGGTTCCTCAACCCAATGTAGGTCAAACTCCTTTAATTCATTGATCCAAGAAATCGCAACATCCACATCCCAAA